>NZ_JALUFF010000080.1 GCF_027052235.1 Thermococcus sp. | reverse complement strand
CTAAAACTTCCCGCTTAGTCCCCTCGGCAACCTTCATGAGAGTATAGCTCATTTCCTCGTAAATCTCTCTGCTGATGTAGTTCTCAATTTCCCCAGAAACAAGAGCCTTGAGGATTCTCCATGAAGGAGAGTGCTCCGGGTTTCTCGACTTTAAGGCACTCACAAGAATCGACGTATCGAGAACCACCCTGATTTTAGCCTTGGACATTCAAATCACTCCAAGGCGTTTTAGCTTTGCCTTAATCCTCTCGAACTTTCTCAAATCCTCCTTAGCTTTGAGTAGAAGGTCCTCAACACTCCCCTTAAGCTCGCCAGAACTCTCAGCCTCTCTGAGGGCAATCTCAAACAACTCCTCGGGAGGAACATCCTCAGTCATTCTCTCAAATTCCCTCAGCTTTTCTTCCCATTCCTCTCTTCTCTTCATTTCATTAAAGAACCACACTATATCCTCAGGCCTCTCGTGAATCTTTCTAGCGAGCTGGACAATCCACTCGCTAACGGAACGTCTGGCATTTTCATCATTCTTGAGCATCATTTCAATAGCCCTTACATCCGAGGCCATAACTATCCCAAATTGAATTCCTCGGGGAGTTATAAAACTCTATCGCTAAATCGCTAATCGAAAAATCCTTTATTTCTGTGGCAGTGCCAGCACCCCTCACGTTTTAAAATGAAAACTAATGGGAAGACACATCAAGAAAGGCAGAAATTCGTGTTTTATTTGTTGGCGTCTCCCACAACTTTGCAATTGCGTGCTCTACTTCCCCTCTCTTCTTCCGCTTCTCAGAATCCCCGCGAGCAGTTGTGCAAGTCTTTCTGCGCGTTCCCTTATCAGCTCGCTCGGCTCCTCGAAGAGGCCTGTTGAACCCGGCTGACAGCCTATCAGGACGAAGTCCGCTTTGATCATCGTTTTCATGAACTGAGTTACAAACTTCAGCGGGAGGCCGTGAGTCGAGACTGCTTCCCCTATGGTCCCCTCTGGGTCGGCTATTATGTACTCACCGACTTCTCCTCTGAAGTCCACGGCATCGACGAAAACAACGAGTTCCGGATTGAACTCCTTTATTTTCCCGGTGTAGTTCTCGGGAACCTCCCCACAGTTTATCACGAGGACGTTGGGATTGTCCAGGATTTCTTTTAGCCTCTCGGCGACGAGAACTCCAAAGGCATCGTCTCCCCTAATATCGTTCCCGATGCCGCAGATTACTATCCGCTTTTTTCCTTGGAAGATTTCTTCGAGGGAGTTCATGGTTATACTCTCCTTTCAAACGTTTACACCTTAATCCATCTCACCGGCGGATTAGAGTATAATCTCGATTACCTCGTTTGAAATCCTGAAGCCCTTCTCCACGAGTTCCGTTAGGAAAGGTTTCACCTCGTTGATGACTCCTCTCTTCTTTGCGAGCAGTAGAAGGCCCGCCGTTCCGATTACTCTAAGGCCGAGCTTCCTTGCAATTTTTCTGGCCTTAAGGTCGTCAAGAATTAAAAAATCGGCGTTAAGTTCAATTGCAAGGGCTATTGCCTCTGACTCCCCGTCTCCGAGAGACTCTAAAAGGGCCTGAACGAGCGGTCTGTTTTTCGGAGCCTTAACGGTTATCCACTCAGGGAGTTCCTCCCCGAATTCCCTCTGCACTGCTGGGGGCACTACGACCTCACCAAAAACATCATGAAGTATTTTGAGCTTCCCAATGTTGGAAAGCCCGATCAGCGGGCTTGTGTTAGAAACCACCCTCATTCCAGACCCTCTATGAGCCTTACGTCCTCCTCGGCCTCTTCCCGCGTGTAGTTTATTGGAATCCCCCTCCTCCTCAGCTCGTAGAGGAACTCCCTCACGCTCAAGCCCGCGAGCTGGGCGGCCTTTCCGAGACTTACCCTTCCCTCGCGATAGAGTTCTATCGTGGCAAGCAGAATCAGCTCTCTCTCCGGCTCGGGGCCGAGGAAGTCCCGGAATGCCTTGGGTGTTGTGGTCTCCATGCTCCCACC
>NZ_JALUFF010000079.1 GCF_027052235.1 Thermococcus sp. | reverse complement strand
GGAAGTGATCGAGTTCGCGGCTTCCCTCGCGGCTGGATACTCGAGGGGGAAGGATTCCGGGAAAGTTCCCGTTGATTACACTCTCGTCAAATACGTCAGAAAACCGAAAGGTTTCAGGCCCGGGATGGTAATATACACTAGACAGAAGACTATTGTCGTAAAACCGAGGAGGCTGGAAGGGTGAGGATAAACCCCCTGGGGGATGGGGATTTGAAGAGCGGGAAAGTGGAGGAGAAGAAGAAAGCTTCGAAGAAGAAGGGAAGAAGATACAAAAGCGTTGAGGAGAAGAGTTTCTTCGAGGTTCTGAGCGATGCCGAGGCTGAAGAGCTCGAAAAGAAAATTCAAGAGCTCGTCGAAGGGATAATAGAGGCTGGAAACGAGCTCGCGAGGTCCCCAACTCCGAGGAATTTGGAGATCTACAAAGAGAGGATCAAAAAGTTTTTAAAGCTCGTCGAGAAGAAAATGTACAGAGTTTCGGGGAAGATGGATTTAGAGACCAGCCAGCCGAAGCTCCACGTCGTCGTCGAGAAAGTCAACGAGAAATTAGAAGAGCTCGCCCATGCCCTTTTCTCTTCCGAAAGACCCACCTTGAATATAGCCGCGAGGGTTGGAGAAATAAACGGCCTCATTCTGAATCTTTTGAAGTGAGGTGATTGGTGTGACGAAAGAGGAAGTTCTCGAAACAATAAAGAAGGAAAAGGTCTCTTTCATAAGGCTTCAGTTCACCGACATAAACGGGACCGTGAAGAACGTCGAGATACCCTCAAGCGAGCTTCCAGAGGTCATAGACAACGGAATGCTCTTCGACGGCTCTTCGGTCGAAGGCTTTGTGAGGATAGAGGAATCCGATATGTACTTGGTTCCGGATCTCTCAACCCTCGCGATCCTTCCCTGGACGAAGGACGGAGTTAAGAGCGCCAGGATAATCTGCGACGTTTACACCCCGGACGGAAAGCCCTTCGAAGGAGATCCGAGGTACAGGCTCAAGCTCGTTGCGAAGAAAGCCGAAGAGATGGGATTTAAAGCATTTGCGGGACCGGAGATGGAATTCTTCATAGTCCCGATGAGCGACGGAAAGCCGATTTTTGAATACCTCGACTCCGGAAGCTATTTCGACCTTCTTCCTTTGAGCGTTGCCGAGAGGGTAAGAAGAGACGTGGCGATCGCCCTCTCACAGATGGGGATAAACATAGAGGCATCTCACCACGAAGTTGCCCCTTCCCAGCACGAGATAGATTTCAAATACGACGAGATAGTCAGAACCGCCGATAACGCACAGACTGTGAAATTGGTGATAAAAACCATGGCGATTTTTCACGGCCTTTACGCGACCTTCATGCCAAAGCCCTTCTACGGCGTGAACGGTTCGGGGATGCACACCCACATGAGTCTCTTCAGGGGAAGTGAGAACGCATTCTACGATCCGAACGGTGAGCTTCAGCTCTCGGATACTTTAAGGAAATTCGTCGCGGGGCTCCTTTACCATGCGAGATCGATAACCGCGATAACGAACCCCACAGTGAACTCCTACAAGAGGCTCGTTCCCGGTTACGAAGCTCCCGTGAACGTCGCTTGGTCTGCTGGAAACAGAAGCGCCTTGATAAGGGTTCCTCAGGCGAGGGGGAAGGCGACAAGGATAGAGTACAGGGCCCCGGATCCTTCCGCGAACGTCTACCTCGCGTTCGCCGTTATGCTCGCAGCCGGCCTCGATGGAATCGAAAAGGGAATGACACCGCCTCCACCGATAGAAGAGAACATCTACAGGATGGATGAGGAGAAAAAGAGAAAGCACGGAATCGTCTCGCTTCCAGGGAGTCTGAAAGAAGCGATTGAAGAGGCTAAAAGAAGCGAGCTCGTAAGAGAAGTTTTAGGAGAACATATCTTCGAGAAGTTCATGGAAGCGAAAGAAAGGGAGTGGAGGGAGTACTCGATCGTCGTAACGGAGTGGGAGAGGGAAAAATACTTCTGGGTGTGAGGTGAAAGAGTGAGC
>NZ_JALUFF010000078.1 GCF_027052235.1 Thermococcus sp. | reverse complement strand
GGCGGAGATAATGGACATGAGCTTTGCCTTGCAGGCTAAAGCCGCTGAGTACATCAAAGACAACCACGAGAAGCTTGAACCGAAGGTCTACGTTCTCCCAAGGGAGATAGACGAGATGGTTGCTCGCATAAAGCTCGCCGAGATGGGGATTGAGATCGAGAAACTCACGGAGGAGCAAAGGAAATACCTTGAGAGCTGGGAGCACGGGACGTAGAGGGGAGGAAAATCACGTAGCGGGTGTTTCCCTCCACAACCTCATCTTTTTTTACAAGGAAAAGTTTGTCCCAGGGCGATTTCAGGAGGACGTAGTGGGGAACATTCTCGTCCTCGATGCTGATAAGAACAGGCCTCTTAACCGGGGTTCCTCCAACGAGGAGCAACTCGTAACCTCTCTCATAGAGACTACCTCTTCTGACCTCAAAGCTGTCACCAGCGGTGAGGTAACCCCTCATCACGAGGACGGTCTTCTCTACGGGTTTCCCAGTCCTATCCACTGAGGCCAATAAAAGACCTATAGAGAGTGCAATAACGGGCACGACATAAGTCGGGAGTAGTGCGATGGGCCTCGTTCCAAGGGCCGTGGAGTACAGGAGATAAGCGAGTAGCATCCCACCTGGAACCATCGATAGCAGGAATACCCTTAGTTCCTCCTTCACCACGGCGTTCCACTCGCTCTCAGGAAGCCCCTGAAGGGCTTTTTCACGCCCCACGAGGAAGTGAAGATAAGGGGCCATCACGATTGCCAGGGAGAGAGGAAGAGCAGAGAGGGCAACGTAGGGAACCCTCTCGACAGGAACCCCGCCGATATAGGGGAAAATGTAGAGGGCGGACATTACACTGACCGTGAGGGGCAGGGAAAAGCCCCTTCTCTCGAAGAGAGTGAGGGTTAGGAATAGAAAAACGAGAAAAGATAGCAGAATTGGCGGGACATAGAGACCAAGCTTCTCCGCCACAAGAGTGCTTATATCTCCAAACAATGAAGGATAGGAAAGGGCAACTGAGAGGGAAACTAACCCCATGACAACATAGGAAAGCCTCCTCACGATCTTCACCTTACCACCCCCAGGAACTGGAGCACTGCGCCGTTTTCATTTTCTGAGAGCTTTATCGCCGGGAAGCGGAGTTCCTCTCTAAGACCCTTTTTGCAGACCGATATCAGTTCGCCGAATTCAAGGTTGGGGTAGACATCAACGTCCATGAGAATCGGCGTGTTCTTTGTTAGGGAGTAAAGCCTTTCCATGCCCTCCTTTATCTCGGAGAAGTTGTCCCGCCTCAGATTGGTTATTACCACCGGAAGTGCTCCCCTAAGGACGTTCCTCGTCTTCTCAACGGCCAGTGGAAGAGATTCCTCTTTGGATGAGATTCCCACAGAGGTCAGCGTCCTCGTAAAGGTTGAGGCAGAGGAGTAGCCCGAGACTGGAGTGAGCAACGTTTCGTGGCCGAGTATGTAAAGTCCTACCTTATAACCCCTCCTGAGGAGGTAGAGCACGAGGGGAATCAGGGAAGCAACCGCCGCCTCAAGGGCGTTTTCCTCAAGCCCCCCAACCATCATGGAGGATGAAGCGTCCAGGTAAAACATCACGGTCAGGAAACCTTCCCTCTCGTACTCATTCACAAGCGGGGTGTTGAGCCTCGCGGTGGCCTTCCAGTTTATTGCCCTCAGGGGGTCGCCTGCCCTGTACTCCCTAACCTCCCTGAATTCTGTGGAGGAAAATCCGAGATTCGTAACGGCAACCGGCGGAGTCCCGGGTTTTCCCCGCACGTTGCGCAGAACTGCCCTCTTGATTCCGGGAACCCTGGGTGAGACCTTCAGAGTGACCTCATCCAGCAGGAGGGCGTAGTTTGATCCCTCCAGCCCGAGAAAGTGATGCCCCTCAACCTCGACGGGCGAAACCCTGTGCTGACCCCTCTTCACGGCCCTCAGGCGGTAGCTGTACTCAACGTCCAGTTTCTCCCCGGGCCTCTTGAAGAAGACGTGCCTGCTGCTACCTTCCACGACCCTCAAAGCAGGCGAAAAGATTTCCTGCACCACAACCGCCCCGACTCCTCTCTCAACCCTCAACCTGACCCTGACTTCCACCTCCTCCCCAACCCTGAGGGACGTCCTGCTAAAGCTCCTCTCAACGGAAAAGCCCGAAGGAGGCTCGAAAAGGAGAGAAAAAGCCAGAACCGACGCTGGCAATAAAGCAAAATAAGAAAGGCTGATTGCCCCTGTTATGACGGCGAGTGCAAGGGGAAGAACCGTGAAGAGAAAGAGCCACCGAACCCAGTTCATTCTCATCACCACCCTGAGAGCAGGCCGAGGACTTCCCTGACCAAGTTTGCCCGCTTTTCCTTCTCTTTCTCGGCGTACAAGGTTCTCAACCACGGTGGTGTTAAGGGACCACCGGTGTACGGTCTGTACTCCGTGAGCATCCTGACAAGCTCTTCGAGGTCGGCATCGGAAACACTCCTTGGAACCCTCCTGAGGAGCTGGACGATTAAGGGGGCGGGATCAGCATCTTCAACGAAACGCGAGATTGTCCTCCTAACCTCAACAAGACTGAAATCTACCCTCTTTATCTCAACCGGCCAAAAGTCCGAGATTACCTTATTGGAGCGGTACCTAATCGAGATGTACTCCCCAATTGAGATTGCAATCCAGAGGAGGGCAACCGCCAATAAGAGGTCGAGGAGGCGCATCATGTTCACGGAGGATATCCTCAGAAAGAGGCCAGCGCCCAGGACAAAGCCTGCAACGGCTACACCAAGCATGTTCCTCGGTAAAAAGTTGTTGCCCCTGTGGTAGAGGGGATATGAGAACGCGTAGGCAACGCCCACGAGAAGGAATGTTACGGCGAGGACAGAGGAGAGCCATCCTTCACCCAGCGGGAGCAGGGCCGAGGACGATAGGAAGGCCAGGGCTTTCAGCAGGTATCCCCTTGGTTCTCCAAAGCGCTTTGCAGGACTTCCAATGGCGAGGAGGAAAGGAACTGCGAGGGACACTTTTCCCACGTGATCCTTTAAGATGATTCCCAGAAGGGCCCAGAGAACCACCCCATTAACATAATCCTGCACCAGTTCTTTGAACCTCATTCGAACACCCCCATGCGCTCCATTGCCTCAACCATCTCCCAAAAATCCCCCTTCCCAATGTCCCTGAGGGAGTATCTGGCCAGGGTGAAAATCTTGGCCACTTGCATGGCATCTCTGAAGAAATCGGTCGAGCCAAAGGCCCCGGCAATCTCGTAGGGAGTCCTGTTGTCGACGTAGACAGCGGACCGGGCAAAGGGAAGGAATTGCAGTTCGTAGAGCTTGATTATGG
This sequence comes from Thermococcus sp., assembly GCF_027052235.1. Lineage (NCBI taxonomy): Archaea > Methanobacteriati > Methanobacteriota > Thermococci > Thermococcales > Thermococcaceae > Thermococcus > Thermococcus sp. The sequence goes on along the minus strand of NZ_JALUFF010000078.1, from coordinate 4,098 downwards.
CCTCTTTCGGTGGTAAGATGTAGATTTCAAAGACCCTCCCACAGATTTCAAGGAGGTGTTTCCCGGGTGTAGATAACCTCAGCGACCCCTCCACGGTCTTTCCGTCCAGCAGGACATCGCACTCAGGTGGTGCAGGAAACTCCACTTCCTCCCCGGGCAGAAAGACCCTCCTTGCGAGGGAAACCTCCCTAGAGTGATTGACTCCCTCAGCCTCCACAGCATTTTCTGTGGGGACTCCATTTCCTTTCCTGGCAACGAGAAAGCCCGCCCCGACAACGGCCAGGAGAGAGATGGGGAGGAGGATAAGAACTGCAGAATCTCCTAAACGAAGGTTAACATGAAAGCTCTCAGGCAGTAAGCCCTTCTTTTTGTAGACGACCTTCTGGGTTGGGAGGTAGAAGCCACTTCCGCCGTAGATTACCTCGATCTCATCCACCTTTCCGTCGAGCCTGACCGAGAAGGTTCCGTTCTTCAGATTTTGCCGGATTTTTAAAACCTTCTTTCCCCGCTGGGCAAGCACGACGATGGTGCCGTTCAGAGGTGAAGCGCCGTAGTGAACCAGCCCCCTTACGAATGTCAAGTTATCTGACACCGTAACGTTCGCATCAATGGAGGGACGGCGTTTTATAACAACTTCGGGGTCGCTGTTCCCGGGATAAGCGTAGGGGCCTCTATAGTGGGCCACCACCGAGTACTTCCCAACGGCATCGGATGGGATTGAGCAACCGACGTTGAAGGTTCCGTTGACAACGTTTCCTTTCCCGACAACAATGCCCTTCTCGCTCTTTGTCCGGTTTATTGTTATTGTAATCGTGCCACCCTTAACGGGAGAGCCATTAAAATAGGTAACCGTTCCACTAACGGTCATTTTCAGTGTTCCGTTGCCAGAAAGCTGTGATGGCATGGAGGTTACCCCCACGATGGCCTTTGGGAGAACCTCTACCCAGGTTAGGAGCGCGTTGGCAATCGTCCCGTTGCTCGAGTTGAGGAGGAAGAAGAGCGGATAATAGCCAGGGGGTGCGTTTTTATCAATTTCGTAGGTGATTCTCCAGTGATACATAACGTAGGGCTGAGAGATGTTAGAAACGACGAGGTACTTGGAGTTAACGGGAACGAGGCGACCCGGAAAGAAGGAGTTGACCCATATCGAGAACTCGCCACCTGGATAGGAAAGCACAAGGGGCTTATCAGTACGGAGGTATGCATGGTCATTGATTCCCTTGATGAGTCTGTGTCCTTCAAGGGGCACGTAATAGAGGCCCTTGTACTTAACCAGCATGTCCCAGTAGGAACCCTCCTTAATGGGAATGCCCTTTGCAGGGGTGTCAACGCACACTAAGAAGGGATCCGTGGGACGTATTACCACTGGACAGGAGGCTTTCTCAGTCGTAGGCTTGAAAGTAAAGTCAGTATCAGGGGGAACCTTACCTACCTTCTGTTCTCTCAGATTATCTACATCGACTGTGCTTTTCATGCCCTTCTGCGGATTGGCTTCGGAGGATAGTTCCTCCTTAATCCCACTAAGGTTTAACCCCTTCTTGGGGATGTAAGTGAAGCTCAGGGAAATGACCATCAGGGCGGAGAGGAGAAAAACCAGGATTGCAACCCTAACCCTGTCCATTACTCCTCACTCTCTTTAGGAACGTGTGTCGCCTGGAGGGCCTTCTCAACGACCTCCCTTCCGGTGACGCCCTCAAAGGAGTACTCCGCCTTTATGACCACTCTGTGGGAGAGGGTCTCGAAGGCGAACTTCTTAACGTCGTCCGGTATAACAAAGTCCCTTCCGTCCATGGCGGCGCTCGCCTTGGCGACCTTCAGGAGGGCCAGTGCTCCCCTGGGACTCGGGCCTGCCTCAACTCTTCCATCAGCCCTCACGTTCCTGACGAGCTCGGCTATGTACCTCAAAACCGGCCTGCTGACGTAGACCGACTCTTCGACGGTTCTCTGCATCTCAAGGAACGTTTCCCTGTCTATAACCGGCTTTAAGTCGACCGTGGGGTCATCCTTCTTCCACCTGAGCCTGGCCTCAAGTATGGCAACCTCGTCCTCAAGGGTCTTCGGATAGCCAACGCTCAGGCGGAGGAGGAAACGGTCAAGCTGGGCCTCCGGGAGTGGATAAGTTCCCTCGTACTCTATCGGGTTCTGGGTGGCCATCACGAAGAAGGGCCTCTCAAGCTTGAGGGTCTCGCCCTCTATGGTCACCTGCCGTTCCTCCATCGCCTCGAGCAGAGCCGACTGGGTCTTCGGCGGGGCGCGGTTTATCTCATCGGCTAAGAGAACGTTTGTAAAGACAGGTCCCCTGACAAGCTCGAAGGTTCCGGTGTTCTGGCGCCACACCTTGGTTCCAACTATATCCGCTGGGAGAAGGTCGGGAGTGAACTGTATTCTCCTGTAGTCGAGGCCGAGAACCCTGGAAAAGGCCTTTGCTAGGAGGGTCTTTCCGAGACCGGGGTGATCCTCAAAGAGGACGTTGCCGTTGACGAGGGCCGCTGCGAGGGTCTTCTCCACGACGTCTCTGTTTCCGATGTAAACCTCGGAAATAGCATCAACGATGAGAGATGAGAGCAAGGCAAGCTCTCCAACTTCCATATTTACCACCTGTTACTATATACTGTGGTCTGGAATAAGTGGAGGTTAAGTTTTAAATCTTGCGGTCTAATTAAGCCGGTGGTGCGGGTGAACTTCAAACCCTTCAAAATCGTCCCGGTTGGATACCTCCGGAAGAACGAGGAACTTCAGGAGACCTTCGTAGAAATCCTCCCAGAGTTTTGGAAGGCGACGGAAGGCCTCCGCGAGGGGGACTGGGTAAAGCTCGTCCTCTGGTTCCACGGGAGCGATACGCCCCCTAAGAGGAGAGTCCTCAAAGTGCACCCCTACGGCAACCCGAAGAATCCACTGACAGGAGTTTTCGCGACTCGCTCACCCTACAGACCGAACCCGGTAGCGCTCTACACCGTCAGAATTCATCGCATTGAAGGGAACCGTCTTTACATCGACTGGATAGATGCCATGGACGGGACTCCTGTGGTGGACATCAAAATCTTCGTCGAGCGCTACGACTGCCCCAAGGAGATTCCGATCGAGGAGGGGGAAGCCCACATCAGGGGGAGCAGGATGATAGGCGAGGTGAACGTCATCCCGAGGAAGAGCGAGCACCTTGACGAGCTTGAGGAGGTTTCACCGGAAGAATACGACGCGGTGATCCTCGAAATCGGGCCGAAGACAACGACGCTGACGGCGGGGGAGCTTGTCGAGCTGATTGACACCCTCCAGGAGGTATACGAGAACCTGCCCGTGGAGATAAGGGACAGGCTCAGAAGACGTGAAGGGCGCTCGCCTTGAAGCCCACCCACACTTCTTTTCCGGCGCTTAACCCCATCTCCAGCATCGAGGAGCGCGTTATGAAGGCCCTGAGATGAATCCCCCCGGCATTGAGGTGAACCCTGACAACCGGCCCAAGCTCCTCTACCGACTCAACCACCGCTTTGAACTCGTTCCTCGCGGAGCTGCGGAGGGGTTCCATCGAGAGGATTATATCTTCGGGCCTTATGCCAACCCTCACCCGTCCCTCTGCCTCGACCGGAAGCTCTATCTCAAGGCCGTTCGCCCTCAGCCTCCTTCCCTTAGCCGTGCCCTCGATGATGTTCTCAAAGCCCAAGAAGCGGGCAACCTCCTCGTTCGCCGGCCTCGAAAAGACCTCCCTGACCGAACCGACCTGGACGAGCCTTCCGTCGAGCATAACGCCAACGCGGTCGCCTAAACTAACCGCCTCCTCAAAGGAGTGGGTGACGTGCAGGGCAGTGAAGCCTAACTCCTCCCTCCAGCGCTTCATCTCAGCCAAAAGCTTCGACCGGGTTTGAACGTCAAGGTTGGCGAAGGGTTCATCCAGGAGAAGAAGCCTCGGTTCGACAACCAAAGCCCTCGCTATCGCAACCCGCTGGCTCTCGCCGCCGCTCAGCGTTTTCGGCTTTCTGTCTAAGAGGTGCCCTATCCCCAGCACCTCCGCCACTTCCCGGACCTTCCGCTCGATCTCGGCCTTCGAGAGCTTTCTGAGCCTCAGTCCAAAGGCTATGTTGTCGAAGACGCTCATGTGGGGGA
>NZ_JALUFF010000077.1 GCF_027052235.1 Thermococcus sp. | reverse complement strand
GCACCGTCCTCGTCCCGGTATATCGCCTGGGTCGGACAGACCCTTATACAGGGCGCGTCGTCGCAGTGCTTGCAGTTTATGGGGAGGTACTGCTTGTTCTCGGTGACGTAAATCCTTATGTGAGGGTTTCCGTCATGGATAAAGTCGCAGACCGTCTGGCAGGTCTCGCAGCCTATGCAGGTGAGGTAGTCCACGTAGAGGTACTTCCTCTCCATCAGAGCTCCCCCCTGAGCCACTTATCGATAGCGACAGCGGTGTAGAGGCCGTCTTTTATCGCCCTCCCGACCTTCGTCGGCCCGTTGGCAACGTCTCCAGCGGCAAAGATACCCTCGACGCGGTCGTCAAGTACATAAACCTCCGTAAGGGCGAGATAATCCTGATGGACACTCAGGCGGGTCTTGAGCACTTTGGAAGGGCTTTAGCGAGGGGCTTCAAGCAGGCGGTCATCCTCACCGAGCCGACGTATAACTCCGTCCAGGTTGCGGTTGACGCAGCAAAGCTCGCCAGACAGCTCGGTATACCCTACGTTCACCTCGTTATAAACAAAGTGAAGAGGGACTCCCAGATTGAGAAGGTCGAGAGGATCCTGAAGGAGCTCGGCTTCAACGACTTCACAACGAAAACCGTCATCCCCTACGACGAGCTCGTGGAGGAGTACGACCCCGAGGTCGAGGCCATACTCGGAAATCCCGATTCCCCGACCTACAAAAAGGCCCTTGAGCTGAAGGAGATACTGCTCAAGTACTCGGGCTTCCTCTAAAGCTTTTTATACACTCCTCCCATTTTTCTTTGATGGCCATGGAAGAGCACTCCGGGCACGGGCTGAAGAGAAACCTCGTGCTCTCAATACTCCTCAACTTCACGATAACCCTTGCGGAGGTCATAGGTGGAATCCTCTCCGGGAGTTTGGCTTTGCTGGGCGACTCCCTCCACAACTTCAGCGACAGCATGAGCTTACTCGCGAGCTACTTTGCAATAAAAATCGGTGAGCGGAAGGCCAACGAGAAGTACACCTTCGGCTATAAGCGGGCAGAGATCCTCGTTGCCTTCATAAACTCCTCCGTTCTCTTTGGCGTTTCGCTTTTTCTGGTCGTTGAGGCCTACAGGCGTTTTAAGAACCCTCAGCCGATTGACACAGGCATAATGCTACCCGTTGCACTCATCGGCCTCATCGCAAACCTCCTCTCGGTTCTTCTCCTTCACAGTCACGCTCACGGCCTGAACGTCCGCTCGGCCTACCTCCATCTCCTGAGCGATACTCTATCTTCGGTTGCCGTTGTCTTGGGTGGTCTTTTAATCCTGTTCTACGGCGTCAACTGGGTCGACCCGCTCGTAACAGTTCTGATAGCCCTTTACATCCTCCGGGAGGCCTACGAGGTTCTCAGGGAGAGCATAGAAGTTCTCATGGAGGCCTCGCCGGAGCTTGACCTCGGGGCGATAAAGGCCGAAATAGAATCCATCCCCGGCGTTAAGAACGCCCACCACTTCCACGCCTGGCGGATTGGAGAGAATGGGGTGCACTTCGAGTGCCACGTTGAGGTTGACGACATGCCGATAAGCGAGGCGCAGAGGATAATTGACGAGGTCGAGAAGAGGCTGAGGAAGTACGGGATAACGCACGTAACGGTTCAGCTTGAGGTGAACAGGTGCGAGGGAAAAGAGGTAATCTGTGGAAAGGGATGAAGTAAAAGAGAAAGGGAATCAGGCCCTTACGGTCTCGGGAACGCTCACTTTCTCAAGCAACTTCTGCGTCGTTACCTCGACAGCGCTGTAGTAGCTTGGCACGTAGAGTGTTGGCCCGCGCAGGATTACGCTCTCGTCAACCCAGTTGACCTCGGTCAGGGCTTTGGGCTTGCCATGCCTCACTATCTCCTCCCAGAGGCGCTTGTTGATTATGCACCCCGGATCATCGCCGAGTATGTCGAGGGTGTAGTGGTAGGCCCTCGCGCGGCAGCCTCCGCAGATGTTCCTGTACGGGCAGTTCCTGCACTGGCCGGTGAAGTTGTCCCTGTCGCGGAGGAGGTTGAAGATTCTGCTGTTCTCCCATATCTCCTTGAAGGACTTCACGCGAACGTTGCCGACAGGTAGCGGAAGGAAGACGCAGGGAACGACGGTTCCATCGGGCTCTATGCCCGCGTAAATTCTCCCGGCGCCACAGCCACCTATGAACTCCGCCAAAGTCTTCACCGCGTTGTTCTCGCCGATGTAGAAGTGTGCCGGCGTTACGTTCTTGCCCCTGCTCTCAAGCAGTGTAACCCTGGCGTACTGCGGTGCCGTGGTTAATATCTCAAGCTTCCTCTTCTTCATCTGGTGGTAGATTTCTTTCATGAACTCCTCGCGCTCCTCAGGAGAGAGGTCTACCTTCACCATGTCCTCGGCCCTTCCCGTAGGCACGAGGTTGAAGAATATGACGCGCTTCACCCCTATGTTCTCGGCCAAGTCGAGGATGTCGTCTATTTCTTGATACGTATCCTTGTCCATCACCACCGCCATTCCGTGACTTACTCCCAGCTTAACGGCGTTTTCGAGGGCCTTTACCGCGTGCTCCCAAGCTCCTGGAATTCCGCGGAACTCGTCGTGCTTCTCAGGCTTTGCAGAGTCGACGCTCACCTCGACGTATTTGATGCCCGCCTCGACAGCCTTCTTAAGGTTCTCCATATCCGCGAATGTCCAGCCGTTTGTGGCGACGGAGGTGTGGATGCCCCTGCTCGACAGCTCCTTGACGATTCTGAGGAAGTGCGGGTGTATCGTTGGCTCTCCACCGCTTATTGCCACAGCAGCTACTCCGGCTTTGTCGAGCTGGTCAACGAGGTCGAGTTTCTCCTCAAGGGAAAGCTCACTTGGGAGCGGTTTGTCGGCCCTCTGGTAGCAGTGCTTGCAGCGGAAGTTGCACATGTTCGTGAAGTTCCAGACTATGAGGAACGGGCCAGCCAAACGCTGGGGCACCGTTACGCCGTACTTCGCTATGCCCTCAAGAACTACCCAGATGCCACGCCTTATGTGTGGATCGCGAAGGAGGGCCTCCTTTACAGCCTCCTCGTCTCCCCTCGCGAGCTTTATGCCCAGCTTGAGGAGGAGTTTAAGGACATCCGCTTGGAATCGTATCATCATCGGCTCGTTGAGGCTTTCCCCAGCGTAGACGCTGAGCGCCCAGTACAGAGCGGGCAGTTCCCTTCCGTTGATGTTGTATCTCTTCAGCATCGGCCTCAACAGGGCCCTCGCCAGCGGGTTTCCGAGTATCAGCTTGAACGCTGTGAGAGCCGTTGATAGCTGGTTTCCGCCCTTGTTTTTCGGCTCTTCAACTACTCCGGGACCGTTCATTGCCTTGGGGAACGGCTCTTTAATGACTCCGGTGATCGTTTTAACGTTCTCGTTCCCCTTTCCCATTTCCACCACCTCCAAATACTAATTAGGTGAAACACGTATAAGTTTTTCGATATATCATTTTTATCAGACATATCAAAAATAACCGAAAAGTTTAAATAGTGGGATGAGAACTCAGAATTGAAAAACCTTGGAGGTGACCGGAAATGGCCTCTGCCAAAACCGGAATGTGGACTGCCATCTTGGGTGCCCTGATAATCCTGATAGACGGCCTTCTTGTCCTGGCCAACAAGACCTTCTACGGCTGGCACTACGGCAGTGCAAGCGTCGTCGGCTGGACGGAGATAATCCTCAGCCTTATCATGATGGGTCTGGCCTTCTACTACAAGAAGAGCAAGAGCGCCATCGGATGGACGATTGCCATACTGGCACTGATAACGATGCCCTTTGACGGTGGCTTCTGGACCATCGGTGCTTGGATTGCATTGATCGGCGGTGCTATCATAGCCACCGGTTCCGAGTGAAAAATCAAACCTTTTCGATTTTTCGAAATTTTTATTTTGTATTGTGCCCAATATTTTATGGGTGATGCAAAATGCCAAGGAGAGGCCAGAGGGACAGGAGGTTCATCGAGCTCGTGGAAAGGCTTCTCGAAAGATGGGGCTACAGTAGGACCGAGGGAAAGGTCTATGCCGTCCTGCTGATGAAGGCAAGACCCATGACGATCTCGGAGCTGGCTAAGGAAACGGGCCTCAGCAGGTCGTCCATATCTGTGGCACTCTCGGCCCTTGCCCGACACTACCTCGTTACCTACAGAAAGGAGGGCAAGACCAAGTACTTCTCGGCTGTTCCAGCCTTTCTTGAGAAGTTCCTCCAGCAGCCGAGGGAGATACTGGAGCGTGAAATCAGGCCGATGAAGGAGATAGTTGAGGGCCTTATGGAAAACGCCGGGGAGGAGGAAAAGGCCTTCTACATGGCTCTTCTTGAAGACCTCTCCACCCTTGAGTGCGTCCTCGAAAAGCTCATAGAGTACGAGGAAAGCGAAGAGCTCTGCCTCAGGAGGAACTCCTCCTGAGGGCTGGAACTATTTTTAGCATCGTAACCGTCCACAGGCCCAGAAGGGCGAGGAGCAGAACGAAACCGAAGGCGTTCATGATACCCAACCCGAAGGCCGAGCCTATGTCGAGGGTGGCGTTTGTGAAGGCCCCCAGCGGGAATATGAAGGCCCACCACGAACTGCTGTAGGGAAGGTGCAGGTTCCTGATGTAGTGGAGCGTCATCGCGGTCGCCATCACGAGCCACCAGAATCCGAGGCCCCAGAGAAAGAACGCGAAAGCCATAAACGGCTCCTCTGGAATCGGTATCGTCGAGTTCTCGATGAGGGCGAAGAGGGCGCTTATGCTCGCTCCTATCGGGCCGAGGTTCATCCATATGAGGGGGGCCATCTGGGGCGGGAGTAGCTCGTGCCTGATGAAGCGCAGGGTAACCACCGAGTACAGAACGAGATAGAGGAAGAAGCCCGCCCCCCAGCCGAGGTAGTTGGCTATGACGACGAACTGGTTTAGATAGCCGGAGGTCATCTTCATGAAGACCGCGCCGAAGGGAATTATAACCAGAGCCACCGGCGGGATGTACCACGCTGGGGAAAGCTGTCTCAGGTCAACTTCTCCGGCTATAAAGACCTCGTAGGACATCCAGAAGGCGAAGATGAAGGTCAGTACTAGTCCCAAGAGCCACAGGTACCAAGAGAGCGTGATGTCTTTCAGGATAAGCCCAAACTGGGAGGCGAGGACTATGGTCGCCGCCCCGCTCGTACCGTAGAAGTGCCCTTTCGATGGATGTCTCAGGTCTTCGAGGGCTTCTCTCCTGTAGAGAATCCACCTAAGAAGCCAGGGAATTAAAAGGACAACGTAGAGGAGGGCGTTGAGATATGTTAGCACCACTCCGAAGTCCTTTAGAGGTTCCCAGTAGGCCGAATACCTGTAGGAGGCTATCGCAACGGCGCCCGTTCCCATGACGCTCGCAAAGACCGCCGGGTTGAAGTTCTTCAGTCTCTCCATGAGCATCACCCCGTATGAGATGGTTTACATCAAAATTTTTGTTCTCTTAAAAAGTTTTGGAATCAAAAGACATTTAAATGATTCGTCATTCATTCGAGCGCCACAATAAAATGAGGTGAGTCTAATGAACTACCCGGAGCTGGCGCTTATATCTTTCATCCTCAGCGTTATCTTCGCTATTGGTGGAGTCGGGAGCGCCATAGCGATAGTCCCAGCAATGGCGTGGCTCGGCGTTCCGCTTATGACGGCCAAACCCACGGGGTTATTCATAAACACGCTCTCGATGCTCTCGGCGACGCTGAAGAACATCAGGCACGGCAAGCTCGACCACCGCTTCGGCCTGCCGATTCTTCTCGTTGCCACCGTGATGGCCCCTGCAGGAGCGTACGCGGGAAGGTTTATACCGAAAACCTACGTCCTCTGGGTCTTCGTGGGTTTTCTGCTCTATTCGGAAACGATGATGGTCTTCTTCAGGCCAAAGAAAAGGCCGGAGGATGGGAACCACATCGTTGAAGGCTCGCTCATTGGGGGAATAGCGGGCTTCCTCGGGGGCCTCCTCGGTGTTGGGGGAGGGGGGATAATAAGCCCCGCCCTGATAATGCTCGGCTACGAACCCAAGAAGGTAGCCTCAACGACGGCCCTTGTGGTGTTCTTCTCCTCCCTGAGTGGCTTCATTACCTACTGGGGCATGGGAACCCTCGACTGGAGGCTTTTGCTGTGGGTCTCTGTTCCAGCCATAGCTGGTGGCTGGCTTGGAACCCATATGATGCACTTCAAAATGAGCTCGGAGGGGGTAAAAAAAGGTGATAGGGGTGGTGATTTACCTCATAGCCCTCAAAACCATTGCAAACGTCCTCTGATTTCATTCTTTCCTTGGAGGATCCTGCTCAGGCGTTGCCGTTATCTCCTCCTCACTCAGGTGGTTCTTGGGCATTATCCTGTCCACTATCTCAAAGGCCTTCTTCGTAACCTTTGCCTTCGCCACCCACTTCCTGAGGTACTCCTTCGGCGGAAACTCTATGGCGTTGCACGGGCAGAGCATCGCGCAGGTGTTGCATCCGACCATGCAGTTGTAGGGCCTTGCAACTATGGGCACGCTCCTCTCGACGTCCCAGTCGAAAACGCGCCTGCCGCAGGTGACGAAGCAGATTCCACAGCCGGCGCAGACGTCGTAGTTGATCTTGGGATACCAGTCTATCTCCCTCCTATCAACGCCCCACCAAGGAATAACGCTCAGGTCCTTGACTTCCCTCCCGAGGGCGTCCTTTCCGATTACGGGAGCATTCGCCTTTGACATCTTCACCCACCTCCATTTAATCCGAGACAAATTTCACTTAAAATATTTTTCAAACATTGATGTTTTCAACCGTTGGTTCTGGACGGTTCTGTCCAGAAAATCTTAAATTTAAGTTCATGTGAAGGATTATTGATGAAAATGCTGTGCCTGAGAAACGTTGATTACGTGAGAGAGGGCAGGAAAATCCTCCAGGGGATAAACATGACCTTCAGGGAGGGCATGAGCTACTCGATACTCGGGCCCAACGGCGCGGGAAAGTCAACGATAGCGAGGATTTTGATGGGAGAGCTTAAGCCAACATCAGGGCAGGTTCTCCTCGATGGAAGGGACATAACAGAACTTGGCGTTACCGCGAGGGCGAAATTGGGGATAAGCATGGCCTGGCAGGAGCCGGCGCGCTACGAGGGGATAAGAGTCAGGGAATACCTCACCCTCGGCGGGAAGCTGAAGGTTGAGGAGGACGAGATAAGGGAGGTACTTGAGCTCGTCGGCCTGCCGTACGAACTCTACGCCGGTAGGTTCATTGATAAAAGCCTCAGCGGGGGCGAGAGGAAGAGGGTTGAATTGGCTTCGCTCCTCCTCCTGAAGCCGAGATACGCTATTTTAGACGAGCCGGATTCAGGTCTCGATATAACCGCCGGCGAGCTCATCGAGGAGCTTTTGGGCCGGTTCAGGAAGGCGGGAACTACTGTCATCATAATCACGCACCACGAGGAGATAGCTGGAAAAACGGACTTTGCCTACTTCGTCTGCGCCGGCAGGCTCGTCAAGAAGGGCTTCTCGCGGGAGGTCGTTGATTACTACAGAAAAACCTGCGGAAGGTGCCTCTTCGTGGAGGGGTCGCCATGACGATAAAAGTGGA
>NZ_JALUFF010000076.1 GCF_027052235.1 Thermococcus sp. | reverse complement strand
ACGTCATAGAGGAGGTAGATACCGACGAGTACCACCGCTCGCTTTTGCCGGGAATGGCCTACTTCTCAAGGGGAGAGCTCTACATGGCGGTGGAGAGGCTGAGCGTAGGCAACTTCCACTTCGTCTTTGCAAAGCAACTCAACCGCCTCTGGGACGTTGAAACCTTCTCCAGCAAGCGCGAGGACGTTGAAATCCTTGAGGTTGAGGAGGAGAAGTCCTATAGAGGAGTAACGATAGGCATCGGGAGGCTTAGAGTGAGACACGTTTACACCGGCTACGCCGTTAAAGGGCTGGACACAGCAAACTACGTGGCCGAGCTGATGAAGCTGAAGGAGAGGGGAATTTTAAAGGGAGAAATCTTCTCTCCGGCGAGCGGAGAAAAAGTCGAAACCGGGGAGGACTTCTCGATACTCAACTGGGAGAGGTTCGCGAAGGTCGAGTTTGAGGAACCTCACGTGAGGGAGTTCGAGACTGAAGGAGTGTGGCTCGTCTTCCCGGAGTCGGTAAGGGAAGTGCCCGCCGAGGAGTTCCGGGAGTTCCTCGTGAAGGCCGAGGAGAAGGGAGGCGAAGACATTGCCCTCCACCTTTACGAGACCCTCGACAGGAGGAAGCTCTTCCCGCTCTACCTCGGGAGCGCGAGCTTCATCATAAGGAAGACGATAGGCGATGCACTCCAAAAGGTCGGGGTAAACGACGAGGAGCTTGCCTTCGCGATAAAGAAGATGGTCGACAGCAAGGACGGGATAGGTTCGGCTCTCCACGCGATAGAGCACAACCTCATTAAGATAGCTCCGATTTTCACGTACGTTGACAGCAGAGAGCTCGGGGGCTACAGCTACGCGGGCTTTCCGGGTGAGCCCTACTTTGGAAGGCCCCTCGTTTTCATCTACGACGGCAACGAAGGGGGAGCGGGTCTGGCGGAAATCCTCTACGAGAACATCGAGAAGCTAATGGAGAAAAGCCTTGAGCACCTTAGGGGTTGCTCCTGCAAAGACGGCTGTCCCGTCTGCGTCCTCTCGCCAAAGTGCGGCACCTTCAACGAGTTCCTCGACAAGTGGAGCGCCATAAGGGTCTGGGAGAGGATTTTAGAGGGAGACGAAAAACCGGAAGTCAGGGGTTGAAATACCTAACCGCCTCGCGAAGGAGCGGGTCTTCGATCCAGTACTTTTTCCCGGAGGAGCGTATGAAGCCGGCCTTCTCAAGGGTCTCCAGGTACTTGTAAACGTGCTGAATCCTCCTTGGCGCTGCTCCAAGCTTCTCCAACTCCCTGTAAACCTCAGCCCCCCTCAGCGCGCTGGGATAGGCATTCGCCAGCACTTTAAGGACGGCCACGTAGATCGGACTGCTGTAAACGTTCAGGAAAGCCTTTATGTCCCTCTTCCACTCGTCGAGCGCGTATTTCCTGCTCTCCTCAAGAGCCAAAGGAAGGGCTTCTTCCGCGCTCTTTCCCCCGCGGAGGAGGTTCACAGCGGTTAAGCCGTAGTAAGCTATGAAGCCCGGGACTCCTCCAAGCTCTTTCACCGCCCTCAAAAGCTCCAGCTCGTCCTTTACAGCTATTCCATAGCTTTCAAAGCCCTTCTTAAGGTATTCCGTGCCTTCCTCAGGAGTCCAGCGACGGAGAGTGAATACCTCCGCCGAGCGCATGAAGTTCGGCTTCTCCGAATCGGGGTTGAGGTAGCCCATTAGCATCCCGGGCATTGATCCAGTGAAGACGAGGGAGATGTTTGGATAGCTGTCGGTTATCTCCTGGAGCAGACCGCGGAAGTCGAGGTTCTTCAGCCTCGCCAGCACCTGGGCCTCGTCGAAGATGAGCACGCCGAGCTTCGCGTTTTGAGAGAGAACCCTCACAAGGGCCGAAAAGTCCGAGGAGAACTCCTCGATGCTGGTCTTCCTGACCTCGATGCTCAGCCCCTTCAAGGACAGTGTGTAGCTCTTGCTGGTTGTTATGAGCTTCAGGGAACTCCTCTTCGGCTCTATATCGGCTATTGAGATGGCTTTTGCTCCAAGGAAGCGGGAGAAGTTGAAGTAGATGTAGTGGTATCCCCTCCGCTTTCTGAGCTTTTCCGCCATGACACTCACGACGCTCGTCTTCCCAACGCGCCTTGGCCCGAGCAGGAGGGAGGCGTTCCCCCTGAGGACTGCACCTAAAAGGGAATCAACGGCCTTTCTATGCTCAGCTCCCCAGAGGCACTCCTCCTCCATAACCGGCTTGGTCGTGAAGAACTTTTTACATACCATGTAATTTACACCCCATGTAAATTACACGGTATGTAAAATAAAAACCTTTCTCACAGGCTCCGCATAGATGTCAGCCTCAGCATTACCCTCCCCCCAAAAGCTCAGTCAGAGGTTCTGCTTCGCCCTTTTTACATCATCTCCTCAACGTCGCGACCAGCTTTTTCTCGTCGAGGAGCATTGCGATAGCATCTTTAACGTCCTTAACAACGATGTCGCTAGCCAGGAGGGCATCCACCGTCGCACCCTCGGGCCCGATTACGCAGAAGGCCAGCTCAGCCCCCTCAAGCATGGCCACGTCGTTGTTCCCGTTGCCAACAGCTGCATAGGGCGCGTAGCCCTCGGCTATCTCCCTCTTCTCTGCTCCGTTTGAGACTCTCTCTATCCTCACCGGCAGGCCTTCGAGTTCCTCCTCAAGCGTGCCGAAGGTGTCGGCGCTCAAAACCACAACCGTGTACCTGTCGGCGAGCCTCTCAAGGAGGTGCTTCACTTCCTCACTCACCCTGCCCCTCTCACCAAGGGTTCCGTTGAGGTCAAAGAGAACCGCGTTGAATTCCACTCTTCCGTAGCCCGGGACTTCCATTGGACTCACCGCACTGGAAAAGGTGTAAAGTTTTTAAAGTTTGGTAACCAGCACCTTATGGAACTTCCGGGAGTTATTAAGGACATAACTCCAGGGGATAAAAATGGAGGCGGTGGAGAGGCTTCATAGCAGGCAGGTTCTCCTCAGACTCAACGCATTCATCATCAGCTACTTCGGGTGGGTGGGCTTCGGCCTCATCTACGACTACCTTGGAAGGTGGAGCAGGGACGTTACCCCGGAGTTCCTCAAGCTCCCGCTCACCTCGCGCGGGCTCGTCCTTGGCCTGCTCTCCCTCACGAAGTCCATCACTCCCCTTTACGTTGCCCTGAAGGTGGTTTACTACCTTGGCTTCGCCGGTTCGATAGCCCTCGTCGTTTCTTACGTCCTCCTGTACCTCGGCGATATTGAGGCCTCCGATGAGCTTCTGGCAAGATACCTCCTAGCCTATACAGTTGCTGGCGGTATCTACCTGCTCTTCCACATCTACGCCCCCCACGTCGTCTATAACATACCCGGATACACCTCGACGAACACCCTCCTTACCCGGCAGGAGTTCGTCCTGCCTTCCCTCCACAACACCTTCGCCGCGATAAACATCCTCACCGTTTGGAAATACCGGGAGAGACTCGGGGGAAAAGTGATAATAGCCGTGAACAGCCTCATTCCCTTCGCAACTGTTCTGCTGGCCCACCACTGGATATACGACGTCCTCACAGGCTTCCTGCTGGCGGGACTTCTCTCAAGGCTAACGGATGGGTGGGTTGCAAAAATTCCGAAGAAGCTTTACAGCCTTGAGCTGAAATCGCTTAGAGTTGTCACGATGTTCAACCTTCTCTTGGCTGCCCTCGTTCTTCTGATAGCCCTCAACCCGGCCAAGTGGAGCATGCTCGTGAGGAGCATCCTCGGCCACCCCTGAGAAAAGCTTATAAATCCCCCCTCCACCACTTAAAACCGTGCCGGGGTAGCCTAGCTCGGCAGGGCGGGGGACTCGTAATCCCCAGGTCCCGGGTTCAAATCCCGGTCCCGGCTCCATTCACCACACTATCGGCCCGCTTCTCAGCGAGACCCAAACTTCAGCCCCTTTATCCCAGCTTATCAGGACGATGTAAAACTCCCCGGAGGAGGGGAATCTCCAGAGGGTTTCCACGTCCGTAACGGAAGGCCTGTAGAAGTAGCAGAGGGGTTTTCCACCAGAATACAGTGCATCGAGCCCGGCGGTATCGGTTATGCAGAGTGAGATGGGCGCGGAGGAGTGAACTTCAATGTAAATGGACTGGAGGGAATACCCGTTCAGGCTGAAGGCGGAGATTGAGTAAGGTTCAAGCTTGACCTTTGCCTCGTAACTTGAGTAGGCCATCCCGAGTATGGCCATAAACACTATTACAACCATCAGGATTGAGAAGAAGAGAGCCCTGCTTCTTTGTCCTCTCGCGTAAATCATGTTAAGCATTTTTGACACCAATTGTAAAATATATCGGACATTCTTATAAAGCTTTGTGTTAAATTTAACAGAAAACTAAAAATTTTGGAAAATTTTGAAAATCGAGTCACAGGCGGGAAAAACCTCATTCGGTTGGCTTATCCCCAATCCTTTGAAGGGCTTTTTGGGCCTTCCTCCTGAAATCGTCCTTGTCGAGGAACTCCCAGTAGTGTTCCCTTCCCGGGAACTTACCGGTCTTAACATCCTCGCGGTAGCTCTCAAGGGCGAGCCGGATTATGCTCGCCAGATCAGCATATTTCTTCACGAAGGGCGGGACGTTCTCGTAAACCCCAAGGAGGTCGTGCCATACCAGAACCTGACCATCAACCCAAGGCCCGGAGCCTATGCCTATAGTGGGAATCGACACTTCCTCAGTCACGAGCTTTGCAACATCCGCGAGGGTAAACTCAAGAACCACCGCGAATGCTCCTGCCCTCTCAAGGGCCTTTGCATCTCTCAGGATTTCCTCTATCTCCTCCTCGGTTTCCCCCATGAGCCTGTAGCCGCCAAGCCTGAGGTAGCGCTGGGGAGTCAAACCGGTGTGGCCCATAACGGGAATTCCCATCCTGACCAGCTTCCTGACCAGCTTCTCGTGGTCGGCACCGCCCTCGATCTTGACCGCGTCTGCCCCCGCCTGGATAAGCCTCACCGCGTTCTTTATGCCCTCCTCAACACTCACCTCGTAGCTTCCGAAGGGCATGTCTGCCAAAACCAGCGCCCTCTTTACGGCCTTCGCGACGGCCCTCGTGTGGAAGACCATCTGCTCCATGCTCACGTTCAGCGTGTTCTCATCGCCGTAAACGACCATTCCGAGTGAATCACCGACGAAGACTACGTCAATCCCGGCTTTATCAGCCAGAAGTGCCGAAGGATAATCGTACGCTGTAACCATCGTGATTTTCTCCCTTCCCTTCATCTCGCGGATTTTTTTGGGCGTTACCTCCCTCATACAACCACCTAAACCCTATTGGGGGGACTCTAATTAACGGTTTCGATGGGTTTATATACCGACATCGGTAATTACCTACAGGTGGTAGCATGGGCAAGGTAAAGACGAGCGTTTACATCGATGAAGAGCTCTGGCGGGAGTTTAGACAGCTCGCCGTAAGGGAAGGGAGCGAGGTCAGTAAACTCCTGGAGGAGGCAATACGAAACTACATCATTCAGGAGCTTATAGACGTGGATGACTCGGACATACCGATATGGTTTGAGCCCGTTGAAGTTGGGGGAGAGTCGGTATCCAAGATGGTGAGGGAGATGCGGGATGAGAGGGAGAAGGGCTTACTTGGACAGTAGCGCCCTCATCAAACGCTACATTAAGGAAAGGGGCAGTGAGACCGTCGAAGGGCTTTACAAGGAGGCCTACAGCGGGGAGGTCAGGCTTATAACGAGCCTCTGGAACGTAGGTGAGGCCCTTGGAGTTTTCGATATAACAAGGAGAAGGGGTTTAATTGACGAAAAAACCTACGACTTCATCAGGAGGGCACTCCTCGCGGACATAAGGCGCCTCTCAAGGCTGGGAGTCCTTGAACTCGTTCCCGTTCACTCGATGCTCCTCGCGGATGCGTGGGACGTAATTCAGAAGCACCACATTTACCAGGCGGACGCCCTCCAGATTGTTTCGGCCAAGTATGGACTTGCCCGCGAGTTTTACACCGCGGACAAGAGACTCCACAGGGTTGCAAGCGAAGAGGGCTTAAATTCCATCCTGTTGGGGTAATATCTTCGGGAGGTGAGCGAAATGAGAACCTGGGAGCACTACGAGCACACCGCCGACATAGGCGTTCGCGGTTACGGCTCAACGCTTGAGGAGGCCTTTGAGGCGGTAGCGCTTGGCCTGTTCGACGTCATGGTGGACGTGAAAAAGGTCGAGCCAAGGGAGTGCAGAGAAGTAGAGGTCGAGGAGGAGGACCTGGAGGCGCTTCTCTATTCCTTCCTTGAGGAGCTTCTGGTGCTCCACGACATGGAGGGGCTTGTATTTGGAGACGTGAGAGTTGAGATAGAAAAGACCGAGAATGGGTATAAACTCAAAGCTAGGGCCTGCGGTGAACCTCTGAGCGAGAAGCACGAGCCCAAGGAGGAAGTAAAGGCGATAACCTACCACGACATGAAAATCGAGAAACTGCCCGACGGCAGGTGGATGGCCCAGTTCGTTCCTGACCTGTGAGGTGGTCGAATGAGCGCCAGAGACGTGATTAAGGAGGCAAACCCGACCTTTTATGAGCGCTATTCTAAGCTCGAAGACACCGACGAGTTCTGGGAGTTCCTGATAAAACCGCTGAGGCAGAGCATAAGGGTGAACACCCTCAAGGCTCCGCTTGAGGTGGTCGTTGAGAGGCTTAAAGAGGAGTTTGAGCTTGAGCCCATACCATGGGTTGGGGAGGGCTTCTTCATCAACGTTGACAACCTCGCAAAGGTTCCCGAGCACGGTCTTGGCCTGATCTTCGGTCAGGAGGCAAGTTCGATGATTCCGCCCGTTGTGCTCGACCCGAACCCGGGTGAACTGGTTCTGGATATGGCGGCGGCGCCCGGCTCAAAGACCGGACAAATAGCACAGTACATGGAAAACGAGGGATGCATAATAGCTAACGACCCGAACAGGGACAGGGCGAACGTCCTCATAGCCAACCTCAACAGGATGGGCGTTCTCATAGCGAGGGTCACAACCCGGGACGGGGCGAGGTTTGCGCGCTTTGAGAAGGCCTTCGACAGGGTTCTGCTCGATGCACCCTGCTCCTCCGTCGGAATGATAAGGAAGAGCTGGCGCTTCCTGAGGGAGTGGCGCGAGAAAGCGGTCGTCAAGTACATGAACATCCAGAAGAGGCTTATCTTAGCCGGCTATAAAGCGCTGAAGCCGGGCGGGACGCTCGTCTACTCCACCTGCACGATAGACCCGCTGGAGAACGAGGAAGTCGTTGACTACCTCCTCAGGAAGACCGACGCGAGGCTTGAGAAGATCGAGTTGCCCGTGAAGACCAGCGAACCGGTTCTTGAGTGGGAGGGGAAGGAGTACTCGCCCGAGCTGAAGAAGGCTTTACGAATACACCCGAACGACAACGACACCGAGGCGTTTTTCATAGCCAAGATAGTCAAGCCGGGTGATAAAGATGGCTGAGAACCCGAGGAAGGAGATAGGGAAGACTAGCGACGCCGAACTAGTGAAAAAGCTCCTCCTTGAGAACTACGGCTACGCTCCGGAGTTAATCTACGAAATCAGGGGCAACCATCAGAAGATATACGCCTACAAGCCCTGTGAACTGAGAATAAGCGACACCGGACGGAGGGGCGTTTACTTCGGCAGGATCGAGAGCGACGGTATAAGGCTCACAATCGAGGGAAGCTTTCTGGTCGGGCCCAAAGCAACCAAAAACGTGGTTGAGCTCGATGACGAAAGGGCCAAGCACTATCTAGCCGGTGAGAGCGTCGAGGTCGATGAAGGACTTTACGGCTGGGTAATACTCAAGTGGCGCTCCTACTTCATTGGCTCGGCGAAGGCCAAAGGCGGAAGGTTGCTCAACTACGTGCCGAAGGAGAGGAGGCTGAGGCTTGACCTCTAAAATCCTTTTCCATTTTGAGCGTCCTTGAGGGAATTTCGTATTAACACTTCATTCAACATACTTTGAACTATCCAATATCCAATTGTCCTCATCAAACACCGACCTGAAGAAAAGTTTATCTTCAGTTATTACAAACTTATTTTGATTTGACTACGTCTCCGAGCATGACACAATACGGGGAGCGTGGTCGAATGAAAAATTCGAAGTTTAAAACTCTTATAGTCCTGTTTACTCTGTTGGGGCTTCTGTTGATCCCGCTACTGAGCGTCACGGAAGCGAGAGCAGAAAATCTAGGCTGGTAGGTAAAAACATATGGGGGGAGAGATGATGACGTTGCATACTCAGCTGCAATTGCTCCTAACGGGGATATCATTGTTGCAGGGTATACTGAAAGCTTTGGTGCAGGAAAAGATGATATCTGGGTCCTCCGCTTGGATGCTGACGGCAACGTGAAATGGCAGAAAACCTACGGGGGAAAATGGAGGAATGGATACTGGGGCGTCGATGTTGCCCTTGCTCCAAATGGTGACATTGTAGTGGTTGGAGAGAGTTACAGCCTTGGGGGTAACGGCTATGAGGTTCTGGTTCTTCGATTGGATGAGAATGGAAAAGTGAAATGGCAGAAAACCTACGGAGGAAGATGGGATGATAGGCCTATGCAGTTGCCATAGCAGAAAACGGCGACATTATTGTAGCTGGAGAAACCTACAGCTTTGGTTCAGGTGATTCTGACGTTTGGGTTCTCAGACTAGATGAGAATGGTAACGTGGAATGGCAGAAAACCTATGGAGGAAATGGAGTGGATGAAGCACGCGCGGTTGCCATTGCTAAAAACGGCGACATCGTAGTCGCTGGCTTCACCAACACATCCGGTGCGGGCAAATGGGACGTTTTGGTTCTAAGGCTGGATGGAGAGGGGAACCTGAAGTGGGCAAAAACCTACGGTGGAAAACACTTAGACTGGGCCGAGGGGGTTTCCATAGCAGGAAACGGAGATATTATAGTCGTGGGAGTGACTTACAGCTTTGGCGCTGGCATGAGTGATGCTTGGGTTCTCCGCCTTGATGCCGATGGCAACGTGAAGTGGCAGAAGGCTTACGGAGGGAGAAAAGACGACGAGGCCCATGCAGTAACAATAGCTCCCAACGGGGACATCATCATTGCGGGGCACTACGGGGCAGCTGACTGGACAGGTATCGCTGCAGATCTGTGGGTTTTGAGGGTCGACTCTAACGGAGATGTAAAATGGGCAAAAACGTTCGAAGGGAAATATTACTCCATGGATAAGGCTTACGGAGTTGCTTTGGCCCAAAACGGAAACATTGTAGTTGTTGGGACTACAAGAGGATTTGGCATTGGGGCTCCAAATTATTTAAACTTCTGGGTTCTCAACCTTCCACCAGAGGGGAATCTTCAAGGTTGCAACATTTACCAGAACTCAAAAGTAACAGCTAAGGCTTCAAACGCAGTTGTGGGTATGCCCCAAGTAAGAGTTGAGGTTAGTGAAGCCCAAGCAGGGAATTCAAACGTCGTTGTAAAGGAAACATCTGCTAAACCTTCAACACAGTGTAACGCCAAGACCACTGAAGCATCAACTTTAAAAATCCTTTCAAAACCGCCAGAAGCGAAAGTGTACATAAACAACACATACTATGGCACTACTCCACTAACCTTAAACCTCACAGCTAGAACTTATGAAGTAAAGCTCACGTTGAGTGATTACATGGAATACACGACAGTAATAACGTTGAAGCCCGGCGAAGAAAAAACCCTGAACGTTAGCTTGACCCCCGCCTTTGGATACCTGACCCTAACATCTGATCCTGAAGGTGCCGCGGTCTTCATCGATGGAAAACAGGCTGGAACAACTCCCCTTGAGAAGCACAAGCTTCCAGCTGGTCAGCATCAAATTGTTGTTAAGAAACATAGATATACAGAAGAAAACTTCACTATAACGATAGAGCCTGGGAAGGAAGTCGTGAAGACCATCACACTCGCGCCCTCCCAGACCTCCACTACAACATCTATAACTCCAACAAACACGACAACACCCTCCCAGAGTGAAACAACCACAACCAGCAGAAAGGGGAAAGAGACCTGTGGACCGGGGCTTGTTGTTGGGTTCAGTCTCTTGGCGTTGGTTATAAAAAGGCGATGAGTCGTCTCGAACTCAGCAACTACAAGGAAGCGCTGAAGTTAAAAAGAAGACGGAGCAAGATAAGACCGCCCCAAATTTATTTTTTCTACCGAAAGCCTCTCCCTTCGGGGCGAAAAGCGTCCACAAGGGAAGTTGCAAAAACTCTAAGTGATGGCCTCTGAAACGGTAACATCGATCCGCTCTGCGGCAGGGGTAACGGGCCGAAGACCCGACCCTCGGGCTGAACCGCAAGAGGAAATGAGCCTGTAAACCTTCCCCTGGGAGTTAACTCGCCGAAACCCTTGCAAAGGGAGAAGACATCAAAAAGCTTCCCAATTCTTCATTGGCCCCCTGAACGGAATCGCAAGATCCCAGAGCAGACTTGGGCCTGACGATAAAGAAGATTCTCTGAGAGAGAAAGGAAAGCTACATATGCTACCCTGTCCCGCGAAACCTTAAAATAATTTTAGGGAGACCTAAGGATGGGGGTGGGAAGGATGGTGCCGCTGAAGAGGATAGACAAGATAAGGTGGGAGATACCGAAGTTCGACAAGAGGATGCGCGTTCCGGGGAGGGTTTACGCTGACGATCAGCTGATAGAGAAGATGCGCCAGGACAGGACTCTTGAGCAGGCAGCCAACGTCGCAATGCTCCCGGGCATTTACAAGTACTCCATAGTAATGCCAGACGGACATCAGGGCTACGGCTTCCCGATCGGTGGAGTGGCGGCCTTTGACGCAAAGGAGGGCGTAATAAGCCCCGGAGGTGTGGGATATGATATCAATTGCCTTGCTCCCGGCTCGAAAGTCCTGACAGAGCACGGATACTGGCTCAAAGTCGAGGAACTGCCTGAGAAGTTCAAGCTTCAGGGCGTTAAGGTCTACAATCTCGACGAGGGCCACAACGACGCTTCGAGAGTTGCCTTCGTCGCGGAGAGGGAGGTTGAAGAGGGTGAACTGGCCGTGAGGATAACCACCGAGAGCGGGAGAATCATAGAGGGAAGCGAGGATCACCCGGTTCTTACCCCAGAAGGCTACTTATACATGGGTAACATCAGGGAAGGGGACTTGGTTATAGTTTATCCCTTTGAGGGCGTGGAATATGAGGAGAGAAAGGGCATAATCATCGATGAAGAGGCCTTTAAAGACGAGGATCCGCAGGTGCTGAAGTTCCTAAGGGAGAAGAACCTAATTCCACTCCGCTGGGATGATCCAAAGGTCGGGACGATAGCGAGGATCCTCGGCTTTGCCTTCGGCGACGCTCACCTTGGCGAGATGTCAGGAAGGTTAACCCTGGCCTTCTATGGAAAGGAGGAAACCCTCAGAGAGCTCAGGAAAGACCTTGAAAGGCTTGGGATAAGCGCCAACCTCTACGTCCGCGAGAGGGACTACAGCATCGAGACCACCAGCGGGCACTACGAAGGAAAGAGCCTCTCCGCGGAGCTGAGGGTTACATCAAGGAGCTTCGCGCTCCTACTTGAGAAGCTCGGCATGCCAAAGGGCAGGAAGACAGAGAAGGCCTACCGCGTTCCAGAATGGATAATGGAGGCTCCGCTTTGGGTCAAGAGAAACTTCTTAGCTGGGCTCTTCGCGGCAGACGGGAGCATAGTCGAGTTCAGGGGCAACACTCCACTCCCGATAAACCTCACCCAGTCAAAGAGGGAAGAACTTGCTGAGAACCTTGCCGAGTTTTTGGGCGACGTTGCAAGGGTCCTCGCAGAGTTCGGCATAAAGACGACCCTCTACGAGGTCAAGTCAAAGAAAGGCGTAACCTACAGGCTCTCGATAGTGGGCGAGGAGAGCGTTAAAGCTTTCGTTGAGAGGATAAACTACGAGTACGACCCCGAAAAGAAGGCTAAGGGTCTCATCGCAGCAGCCTACCTCAGGCTCAAGGAGAGCGTTAGGGAGGAGCGCAGGAAGGCCATCGAAAAGGCGAGGGAAATCTACGAGAGAACCGGGAGTGTAAAGGAGGCCCACGAGGCTGTTAAGGACATCGTGAACAGGCGCTTCGTCGAGAGGAGCATCTACGAGGGTTACAGGGAGCCGAGGGTTCCGAAGGACTTCCCGACTTTTGAGGAGTTCGCCAAGGAGAGAGGCTATGAAGGAGGTTTCGTCGCGGAGAAGGTAGTAAAGGTCGAAAGGCTCAGGCCAAGCTACACCAAATTCTATGACGTCGGCGTTTACCACGAGGCCCACAACTTCATAGCCAACGGCGTCGTCGTCCACAACTGCGGCGTCCGCTTAATCAGAACTAACCTCACCGAGAAGGAAGTAAGGCCAAAGATCAAACAACTCGTCGACACGCTCTTCAAGAACGTGCCAAGTGGCCTTGGAAGTAAAGGTCGCGTAAGGCTCCACTGGACTCAGCTGGACGACGTCTTAGCGGACGGTGCCAAGTGGGCCGTCGAGAACGGTTACGGCTGGAAGGAGGATTTGGAGCACCTTGAGGAAGGCGGAAGAATGGAAGGGGCAGACCCAGATGCCGTCAGCCAGAAGGCCAAGCAACGAGGAGCACCCCAGCTCGGCTCCCTCGGCTCAGGAAACCACTTCCTTGAAGTTCAGGTCGTTGACAGGATTTTCAACGAGGAGATAGCTAAGGCCTACGGCCTCTTTGAGGGGCAGGTCGTTGTCATGGTTCATACTGGCAGTAGAGGTCTCGGCCACCAGGTGGCGAGTGACTACCTCAGGATAATGGAGAAGGCCAACAGGAAGTACGGCATTCCCTGGCCAGATCGCGAACTAGTCAGCGTCCCCTTCCAGAGCGAGGAGGGACAGCGCTATTTCAGCGCTATGAAGGCAGCGGCGAACTTTGCCTGGGCCAACAGGCAGATGATAACCCACTGGGTCAGGGAGAGCTTTGAGGAAGTCTTCAAGAGGAAAGCCGAGGACATGGAGATGGGCATTGTTTACGATGTGGCCCACAACATAGCTAAGGTCGAGGAACACGAGGTCGGCGGAAGGAAAGTTAAGGTCGTCGTGCACAGGAAAGGTGCAACAAGGGCCTTCCCAGCAGGCCATCCGGACGTTCCCAGAGCGTACCGCGATGTCGGCCAGCCCGTCCTGATTCCGGGCTCGATGGGTACGGCCAGCTACGTCTTGGCCGGAGCCGAAGGCTCGATGAGAGAGACCTTCGGTTCGAGCTGTCACGGTGCCGGAAGACTGCTCAGCAGGAAAGCCGCAACGAGGCAGTACCGCGGGGACAGGCTGAGGGAAGAGCTGATGAGGAGGGGCATCTACGTAAGGGCTGCATCGCTCCGTGTTGTTGCCGAGGAAGCTCCCGGAGCGTATAAGAGCGTTGATAACGTCGTCAGCGTCGTCCACGAGGCCGGTATCGCCAACCTCGTCGCGAGAATGAGGCCAATGGGCGTTGCCAAGGGCTGAAGCCCTCTTTTTTCAAAATTTAAAAAGAAGTCACCTCAGGTCACTGGTCAAAAAGCGGGCGTAGGCGAGGGCAAAGGGCAGGAGTAGCATCACTAGGAGAACTGCCAGGTTGTTGAAGCCGTATGTGAAGGAGTCGCTGAGAGGGATGTAATAGTTAGTGAACTCATCGCCGGCAAAGATGTAGCCAACCAGCTGGACGTAGTGGTGGGCTGGGTTTATCGAGTGGAGTCTTGCAAGCCAGAGGTTGAGCTCTTCCTGCCAGAGCTGGTGGGCAACCGTTCCCCAAGGGGGCTCAGGACCTACGATTTTGGGGGCTACTATGCTGACGACTATACCGTAGAAGACGGTCAGGAAAATCGCTAGGCCGACCCCCACGAGCATCGACGTTTCAGGCTTCTTTGAGAG
Source organism: Thermococcus sp. (assembly GCF_027052235.1). Lineage (NCBI taxonomy): Archaea > Methanobacteriati > Methanobacteriota > Thermococci > Thermococcales > Thermococcaceae > Thermococcus > Thermococcus sp. Next base: position 11,322 of record NZ_JALUFF010000076.1, on the reverse strand, counting down.
TGTCGAGAAGAGCAACCCCATGGAAAGGAAGACGAGGGTGTAGAGGATTGTAACAAGAACTGCTATGAACCCCCTTAAGAGGGAGTCTCCGTCCAGGGGTATGCCGAGGATGAGCATTACCGCAACCATGACAACGTAGGAGACTATGTATGTCAGGGTTATCAAAGCCCCCATTCCAAGGAACTTGCCGTTGATTACCTCGTCCCTGTAGACGGGATGACCGAGGAGGACTTTGATGGTTCCGCTCTCGACCTCTCTGTTAACGGCGTCCGCCCCGAGGGCAACCCCCAAGACAGCCCCCAGAACCGCTATTATCGTCATGTTTATTATGAAGAGCATCGCAAAGGGCGTCTGGTATATCTTTCCCTCAACGCCCCAGAGGGAAAAGCCACTGGGACCGACTCTCGGCGTTCCCATCTGTATCAGGTAGTCCTTGACCGAGTAGACGGCGAGGCCGAAGATTAAAAGGTAGATGAAGACGATTATGGCGAACCTTCTGCTCTTCACCGAGACGTAGAGCTCCTTGAGAGCTATGTTTATGGCAGGGTTCATCTCCTGCCGACCCTCCTCATCAGCCATACGACGATTCCAAACGCCACGAGGAGGAGGGTAATCCCTATCCATGCCCCGCTGGAACCCTGGGTCACCCTCACGGTTATTACCGTCTGGGCCTTTGCCTGGTCTCCGGCGGCGGTTATCGTCACTGTATATGTCCCAGCAGGAGTTGACTTGGGAACTCTTATCCTAACCTCAGCCTTTACCGGTCCCCGAGAGACGATGACGTTTCCCTGCATTTCAGCACCAACGCGGGGTATAGTCTGGGGAATCACTTCCACATCCCAGCCGTTAGGAGCCTGAACGCTGAACTTGACGTTTGTGACTGTACCATCGGAGTCAACCCAGAGGTTGGTCGCGGTTGTACCGCCCGCTCTGACCGTGAGGAGTGGAGTATCAACGTTCAGGGTCAGCGAGGCTGGATTTTCAACGTGAATCCTCAGGGGGAGCGTTCTCTCAAGGGATCTCCCAGAGACGATGACCTTAACGTCCACATCGCCTGACTCAACGTTGAAGGGAGGGGTTATGATGAGATAGACCGTCGCACTGCCCCCGCTCTCAACCTTAACGCTCCCCAGCGGAGAAGCACCCCTTGGATCCTGACTGATGAAATAACTCCAGCCCTCTGGAAGGCCTTCAACGGTTATCCTGTATTCATCGGCCTTTGAGCCGAGGTTTGTTATCGTTATCTGGGTGCTCGCGCTCACGCCCGGGCGGGCAGTTACTATCTCCTGGCTCAGCTCGGCCTTGAAGTAGTACTCGGCCCTCTGGAGCTCAATCTTCAGGGTTTTTTCCTCACCATCGGACAGTTTTACCCTCTCAACTGCTTGGGAACAGCCCTCGCAGCCAGCCCTCACGGTGTACTCGCCGGGCTTCAGCTCGAAGACGGCCGAACCTGATGGCGATACCGTGATGTTCTTGTCTCCAACAGCGACCCACCCCCTCACCGGATTACCGCTCTCATCGGTGAGGATTACGGTTAGTCTGGCCGGCTGGCCGAGGTAGGTTTTGTAGACGTAAACGTCAATGCCGTAGGTCTTCCCGTTGATGAGAAAGCTTACCCTGTGATCCCCAAGCGTCGCGTTCCTTGGAATTGCCACAACAAGGCTGGCGGGGAAGCTCCCCTTGACCTTGAAGCTCCTGAGCCTGTAGCCTTCACTGATCAGGTAAACCTCCCAGCCCGGAGACAGGTTCCCGGGGGAGAACTCAACCAGCCCGCTTCCAAGGAATGAGACTGGAATCTTAAGGACACTCCCGGCCTCGGCCTCAAGGCTGAGGTACGGAATCGAAACCTCAACACCCTCGCTTTCCACGTGGATGCTCCCGACGACGTTCCCGACCGAGAACTCGATGGTTCCACTGCCGGAGGGCTCAACGTGGAGGGTCAGCGAGATTGTTCCCCTCGGAGGAAGGGTTATCTCTGAGACCTCAACGCCACCGTAGAGGAAGCTCGCTTTCCAGCCGGGCGGGAGAGTTAGGACTTCCAGCTTTAGCGTCAGCTCTTTCTCAGTAAGGCTCGTCACGGTAACCGGCACGTCAAAGGCCCCCGAGACCCTTACGTCCCTGTACGGATAGAATACCGAGTATTCGGCGGTTTCCACCCTGGCGATACGGGGAACCTTGTAAACTCTGATGGCCTTTCCATCGTATTCGAGGGCAACCGTACCGACAACGGCGCTCCCGTTTACCACAAGGCTCTTTGTAATGCCGTTTACGGAGACGCTGACGGTGTCGTTCCCAATGGCGATAACCTCGACCGTGGTTCCGTTGAAGCTTACCCTCGCCCCGACCTCGGGTTTGAGCGACGTAACGAACCTCGCCCTGACGGAAACTATAAGGAAGCCTCCCTGGGAAGTGTAGCTCCCCATGACTATTCTAACGCCGTCACTCTCCATGGTCGAGCCGAAGACGAAGGGTTTAAGCTCCAGCACTCTGTCCCCGCTTTTCAGAATGAGGTAGGGACTTCCATTGACGGACTGCACCAGGGTTACCGTGTAATTCCCCACCTCAAGGGCCTGCCCCGGAGAAAGCCTGTCCTCAAAGACTGTCACGTAGGGCTGAGCGCCAGCGAGCTGCACTAAAGCCAGAGAAACGAGCAGTAAAGCAACAAAACGCTTCATTTCTCTCTCCTCCCGTAAATTGTCTTCAGGAACACATCCTCAAGACTCGGCTCCTTGATTTCAAGACTGATTATGGTTACTCCCTTTGAGGCAAGATAACGTGAGAGCCATCCCCTAATATCAGAGCGGGCGAAAATTATGGCCCTGTTGGGGGCCACGCGCCTTATCTCCGTTATATCCTCGTGCTCAAGCTCCGGCAGTTCCTCCCTGGTTTCAACTATTATCTCGAAGCCCTCCAAACCCATGAACTGCCTCTTTATCTCCCTCAGAGGCCCAATGGCCTTAAGCTTTCCCCCAACTATTATGCCAACCCTGTCACTGAGCTCCTCGACCTCGCTAAGGACGTGGCTTGAGAAGAAGACGGTCTTCCCCTCCCCCCGGAAATCCCTTATAACCTCCTTCACGAGGTGAACTCCCGCGGGGTCGAGACCGCTCGTCGGCTCGTCGAGTATGAGGAGTTCCGGATCATTGATGAGAGTCTGTGCCAGAAGAAGCCTCTGCTTCATCCCCTTGGAGAAGGTTTTTACGGCCCTATAGCGCACATCCCAGAGACCAACCATCTTAAGGGCTCGGGTTATCCTCTCGTCCCTCTCCGATTTTCCCATCCCGTAGAAGTTCGCAAAGAACTCCAGGTTTTTCCATGCCGTAAGCTCACCGTAAACGGTGGCGTTCTCGGGGAGGTAGCCTATACGCTCCTTAACCCTTATTGGCTCCCTCATAACGTCCATTCCGAGAATCCTAATGGTTCCGCTATCGGGTATGATTATTCCCAGCATGCTGAGAATCGTTGTAGTCTTCCCGGCCCCATTCGGACCGAGGAAACCGAAGACCTCACCCTCTTCAACGGTGAAGCTCAGGTTGTCAACGGCTTTAAACTTCCCGTACGACTTGGTGAGGCCTTCAATCGTTATCGCCTCGCCCATCACTGACACCTCATCGAGTAGTTAAAATAACTACAAATCTGAATTATACTTCGAACGGATAGTGCTTTTAAGGGTTTTGGAGAAGTTGGGTCGGTGAAGAGGATGGAGCTCACGCACGTCGACGAAAGGGGCGTCAAGATGGTTGAGGTCGGGCACAAGAGAGAAGTTTTTAGGAAGGCAATCGCAAAGGGCAGGATTTACCTGAAGCCGGAGACGATAGAACTGATAAAATCCGGAAGGACGAAAAAGGGCAACGTCATAGCGACGGCCCAGATAGCGGGAATTCTTGCGGTAAAGAAGACGCCGGAGCTGATACCCCTCTGCCACCCGATACCCCTTACCGGGGTCGATATTACCTTTGAGTTTGGGGATGATTACATTGAGGCAACCTGTGAGGTTCGCGCGACATACAAAACCGGCGTCGAGATGGAGGCTTTGACCGGGGTGAGCGTGGCACTGCTTACGATATGGGATATGGTCAAAGCGGTGGAGAAGGACGAGAAGGGCCAATACCCGGTCACGAGGATAGAGGGCATCCACGTGGTCGAGAAGGTCAAAGGCCAGACCTGAGTTATGGTTATAAGCCTCTCAAGGGGGTGGTTCGATGTACAGCGTCAAGAAGAGCAAAGCAGGCTACATCTTCGACCTGCCGAGGGAGAGGATAGCCTTCATGTTTCTGAGGGACGGAACCTACCTGATGTACCACGACGAGAATGTCTTATGCTACTCGATGAGGCCCGTGGATGTAAGCGGGGAGGAGCTGGAGAGGTTCGAGCGAACTGGTGAGATGCCCGAACTGATAAAACGCATAAAGGCCGGCAACTTTCCGGAAGAATGCGTTGTCAAGGAGTTGCCTCCAATCGACGAAGACTTGAAGCCATTCAATCCATCTCGAAAGTGCGTGGTCATCTTTACTGGCTTCAGGGACACGGTGATAGACTACATAGAGGCTGACGGAACAACTTACGCCGTTGCAAGGCTCGTCGATGAGCCAGACAAAGTCTGCAGGTTCGTGGGCCGGGGCAACTACAAGATAGCGGCGGTCAAGCTGAAGCGCGGCGAAGAATGCCTCTCAAGGGAGGAATTCCTGGAAAAGTTAAAGGGGCTGAAAAGCCGTTAAATGTTGCCGATTCGCTGGAGAACCATTCCCTCTATTTTTATCGGCTCAGTTCTCCTGGCAAGGACTATTGCCTGATCAAGCCTGGCCTCGTGCTCGGCGTAGATTGTGAAGAGCGGGTCGCCCTCCCTGACCTTCTCACCTACCTTGACGTAGAGCTCCAGTCCTGCTCCCTTGTCCTCCGGGGCTCCAGCTGCCCTCGCTATGGCGGTTATGGCTCTGTTGTCTATCCCCGTCACGTAGCCACTGGTCGGAGCGGTGAAGGTGTAGGTCTTGTCCCCAATGGGTATCTCCTCCGGCTTTATGTCCGGGTTTCCTCCCTGGGCTTCGATTATCTCCCGCATCTTCTCCCATGCCTTACCGCTCTGCAGGATTTCCTTCGCCATCTTCTTGCCCATCCCTGCGGGGGCAACTCCACCCATCTCAAGGAGGATTCCCGCCAGTCCGGTTGCCTTCTCTATGAGGCTTCCCGGTCCCTTACCGCTCTGGAGCGCCGAGAGGGCCTCCCTGGCCTCAAGGGCCGGGCCGACCGTGTGGCCAATCGGCTGGCCACCGTAGGTTATCGCCACCTCAACGTACTGCCCGAGTCTCTTGCCGAGCTCTATGAAGTCCCTCGCAAGGGCCCTCGCCTCATCTATCGTCTCGACCTTTACGCCCTTCCCGGTGGGTATGTCGATGAGAACGTACTGGCTTCCCATCGCGTACTTCTTTGACATTATGCTCGCCAGCATCAGTCCGGGGGGATCAACGCTCAGCGCGCGCTCGGACTTTATCGTTATGTCATCCGCTGGAGCGAGGTTTAAGGCCCCTCCCCAGACGAGGCACGCACCCACTTTCTCGACTATCCTCTTTATCTCGTCAAGGGTGAAGGTGACGTTGGCAAACACCTCGACGACATCAGCCGTCCCGGCGGCGCTCGTTATGGCCCTCGAACTGGTTTTAGGGATTGTCAGTCCGGTTGCCGCGACGATTGGAACCACGAGGATGTTGGTCTTGTTACCCGGCACGCCACCAATGCTGTGGACATCCATTATCGGCTTCCTGTCTATGTCGAGCATGTCACCGGTCTCGGCCATGGCTATCGTAAGGGCCGCGATCTCGTCCATGTCAAGCCCATTGATTTCGAGGGACGTAACGAAAGCGCTTATTTCAATATCCCTGAGCTTTCTATCAACTATGTCCCTGACTATCGACTCGATTTCAACCTTCCTCAGCTTTTCCCCGTGCATCTTCTTTTTTATGTACCTGACGCTCTCGGGGGTTCCCGCGGGGATTACGTTGACGGTTTCTCCCTCTGAGAAGTTGTGGAGCTCTAGAATGTCTCTGCTTATCCCTATCTCTCCCCTCCCCATCAGGTTGCTTATCAAAACGCTTCCATAGACAGTCTTCTTGCCCGCTTCGAGCTTTACGAGGTCGTCCGGGTGGAGTTTAGCCTCTCTTGCGTCCTCCTCATTTATAAGGACCGAGTACCTGCCGCTCAAGACGTCTAACAGTTTAATCCGGGCCTTCATCTAATCACCTCCGTGGATTCTCTTTCTTGAAAAAAGGATACTTAAAAGTTTTCGCAGGAAACGGGACTAAAGAACCCAAGAACAGTGACGATGCTCATCAAAATGGTGTAAAAATTACTCGGAAATCTCGCCGTACTGGGCCCGTGCGCTTGAGAACCACTCAAGCTCCCCAGTCTGAATAAGGAACCGCACGATATCCGAGGCGATTGACTTTATTACCTCAGGCAGGACAGCCGTACCGCTCAGGTAATACGAGACGACCTCCCTGAGGGGGGCGCTGTAGAGCCTGCCGTCAAAGACGTAGAGCTTATCATTATCGAGTTCGACAAGCCTGTCTTTATAACCCAGCTTCACTCTCATGGCGCCCCCACCCGAGATATAGTCATGTAGAAGAGATTTTAAAATTTAACGCCACAAAAACGTTTAGTAACAAGAAGGTTGAAAAGAGGGTCAGAGGTTCTTGACTTCTTCGTCTATAGACTCTTCGAGGGCCCTTTCCCAGTCCTCGACGTCAAACTCCTCCAGCTCGCCTTCTAGCTCGTCCTTGAGGGAGAGAACACGCCTCTTGAGGGCGTTCTTGGTCTCCTCGTCGTAGACCACGTAATACGGGTTGTTCCTGGCAGAGAGGTACAGCATTAGTAGAACTATCACTAAAATCAGGAGGATTATGATGATGCCGTAGAGAATTACCTCGGCCATCATCTCTTCCCTCCGAAAATCGCTTTGAAAACCCTCTTTATCGGACTCTCCGGTTCGGGGGGCTTCCACTTGATACCCGCGAGCTTTGCCGCGAGCTGTTTGATTGCTATAGCCGCTGGACTGGTCGGGTTCTTTATGACGAGCGGGACACCGTAAGCGCTGGCCCTCTTGACCTCGGGATCCTCGGGAATCATCGCCAGAACCGGAACCTCCAAGATGGCCTCTATCTCCTCCTTGGTGAGCTCGGTCTTCTCGTTGGTTACCCTGTTGAGAACTGCACCGAGCGGAAGGGTTCCGAGCTTCTCGGCGATGAGCTTTGTCTTGAGGGAGTCGGTTATGGCTGAAATCTCAGGGTTGGTGACTATTATCAGCTCCTTGCCTATGAGGAGGGCTGTAACCGACGTCATCTCAAGGCCCGCAGGAGCGTCGATCAGGATGAAGTCAGCCAGCTGGCTTATCTCCCTGATGAGCTCCCTGAGCCTCTCGGGCTTGGCCTTCTTTACTTTCTCAAGGCTGAGGCCACCGGGTATGACCTTAACGCCTGCCGGCCCCTCGTAGATGGCATCTTTGAGATCAGCCTCACCAGCGAGGACATCGTGGAGCGTCGTTGGTATATCCTCCATTCCAAGGACAAGGCTGAGGTTTGCCATGGTTATGTCCGCATCAAGAAGGATTACCTCCTTGCCAAACTGCGCTAGAGCAACACCGAGGTTTGCAACGGTCGTGGTTTTACCCGTTCCACCTTTTCCTGAGGCAAAAACTATCGAACGTCCCTCCAAAGCCGACACCTCCTCATTTAACAGTGACCTTTAGATACGTTTCCTTCATTATACAACCGCCGTGTGTGTTCCTTAGTGAAAACCTCCTTTTATCTTTTGCGGTTGTTTTGCAAAAGAAGTAAAGGAGGAAATGAACTCAATGGGTCTCACCGTTCTTTTTGGACTCGGCCTTTTTCTTGTATGTTTCAGCCGCTTCCCCGACGCTCTTGAAGAGCTTGAGCATCTCCATCGGAAGTGGCAGGATTATGACGTTGCTCTTGTCGCTGGCGACGTCGCTTATCGTCTGGAGCGTTCTGAGCTGTAGTGCCATCGGGTGCTCGCTGATGATCTCGGCAGCTTCCCTGAGCTTCTCAGCTGCTTGCCTCTCGGCCTCGGCAAGGAGAATCCTTGCCCTTCTCTCACGCTCCGCTTCTGCCTGCTTCGCCATGGCTCTCTGCATTCCAGCAGGCAGTTCGACGTCCTTTATCTCCACAGTTGTAACCTTTATCCCCCATGGGTCGGTGGCCTCATCGATTATCTTCTGGAGCTGTAGGTTGAGCTTCTCCCTCTCGCTCAGGAGTTCGTCGAGGTGTGCCTGACCTATGACGCTTCTCAGGGTCGTCTGCGCTATCTGGCTGGTCGCCATTATGTAGTTCGCTACCTGAGTAACGGCCTTGACCGGATCGACGACGCGGAAGTAAACGACCGCGTTAACCCTCACCGGAACGTTGTCCTTGGTTATGGTCTCCTGAACAGGAACGTCGAGAACCCTGGTACGGAGGTCGACTATAACGGCCTTCTCGAATATGGGTATGATGAAGAACAGTCCCGGGCCTCTGGCACCGACGACCCTACCGAGCCTGAATATCACTGCCCTCTCGTATTCCTTCACTATCTTTATGGCGCTGGCAAGCAAAATCAAAACAAAAAGCAAAATAATGCCCAAAACCACGCTACCTACTCCTGCCATTCGGCATCACCTTCAGCTTTTTCAACTATGAGGGTGAGACCCCTCATGCCGGTAACCTTTACGGTCTCCCCGACCCTTATTATCTCCCCTGTCTTGGAGACCGCCTTCCAGAGCTCCCCCCTGACCTTGACAACTCCCTCGGGGTCGAGGTCTTCAACAACCTTTCCAACGGCCCCTATCATTTCCTCCTTCCCGGTTTCGGGCTTTCTCCTGCGCGCCCTCACGACGGCCGTCATACCAAAGAGGAAGAACAGGCCCAGCAGGACGGCCAGAACTATTATCGCTATCCTGAGCATGGAGAACGTCTCCCTGTTTATGAGGTAGATGCTCCCACCCCCCTTACCGAAGAGCAAGAGGCTCCCCATAATGAAGCTGGCCACTCCTGCTACCGTGAAGAGCCCGAAGGTCGGCGTCAGGGCCTCGGCTATGAAGAATATCATGGCGAGAATAATCAGTATAACCCCTGCGGTGTTGTAGCCAAAGTAGCCAAGCCCCACGACACCAAGGACGAGGAGAATTGCCCCTACTGTCTCGGGAACGTGCCAGCCGGGAGTCAGAAAGCCGAATATCAGTCCGAGGATGCCGACGTTTAGAAGGATGTACGCTATGGCCGGGTTGGAGAGGTAGCTTATAAGGACGTCGCTTATGGAGTTGCCGATGTGCCTCACCTGAACATCCGTGAAGTCCAGAACGACGTAACCTTTTCCTTTGACCGGGAGCTTCGTCCTCATCCCGTTGGCCTTCCTGAGAAGATCGGGAACGTCGTCGGCTACAACCTCTATTACATGGGCCTTAAGGGCTTCTTCGGGTGTGAGGCTTAAATCCTCGGTCACGAACTTAACGGCAGCCGTCGTGTTCCTTCCGCTCTCCTCGGCGAGGGAGCGCATGTAGGCTGTGTAAAAGTTCCTTATCTTCTCGGGGGCCCTGACTATGCTACCGTTCTGGGAATAGCCCAGTATCGGCTCGCAGGCACCTATGCTCGTCGCCGGGGCCATCGCGATAAGGTGGGAGCCCATGGCTATGTAAGTCCCGGCCGATGCCGCTATCGCACCCCGGGGATAGACGTATATGATGACCGGGACGCTTGAATTCTGGATTTCGGAGACTATGCGCATCATGGCATCCCCCAGCCCTCCGGGAGTGTTGAGCTCGATTATCAGGGCCTCCGCGTTGTTCCTCTCGGCTATGTCTATGTACCTCTGGAACTGGTCTGCCGTGTATTCGGTTATCGTGCCCTCTACTTTGGCGACGTAGACGACTTTCTTTGCGCCCTGCACACTCGGAGCCAAGATGAGGGCGATGAGGATGAGGAGCAGGAGGGGCTCTTTTCTCATGGGCATCCCTGTGTTTAATACTACCAAGAAGTTTAAACCTTTTTGCCCACAAAAGGGATATATAATGGAAGTAACAGAACCCTCAATATGGAGCCCATGGAACTTGTGAAGAGGTTTAGGGTCTCAAGGAATGAAGAGGAGAAGGTGAGGCTCTCCTGGAAGCTCGTCAGGCTCGTCGCGCGCTACACAAGGGAAGAGCCCTTCTGGGACTTCGTTAGAGAACATCTCAAGCTCAAGCCCGAAGTCGTTAAGGAGGCCATGCTCTTTCTTGAGGAGAAGGGGGAGCTTGAGATAAAGCGCTCCGTTGATGGGAGGCGCCTCTACGTCTCGACCCTAAAGGATATAAGGAAGAACCCCGTCAGGCTCGACCGATGGTTGGGGTTGACCTCTGGAAAACGGTCCACGAGATGATACGCAACGGCACCTGGAAGTTCAAAGACGGAGTCTTCATTCAGGCCCTCAGCATTTCCGATGAAAGGAGCGTTATAGCAGGCTACGACGGCGAGGACTTCATACTGCCGGACGACCTTGGGAAGAGGGAGAAAAAGCTCGTTAAGGAGAAGCTCTCCTTCATTCTCGGCCTCGACACCGACTTAGGGTCGTTCTACGCCGAGATAAGCGACTCCCCTTTCGCGTTTCTGGCGGAGGAATTCAAGGGACTCACCATGCCCGCCTCACCGAGCCCCTACCAAGCCCTCGTGGAGGTCATAGCGCAGCAGCAGGTTAGCTTTGAGTTTGCTCAGAGGACTATCGCGAACCTCGTGAGGCTCGCTGGAAAGCGGGTTGGTGACATCTACGCCTTTCCCACCGCCGAGGACATAGCTGGACTTAGCGACGAGGAGCTGAAGGAAGCTAGGCTCGGCTACCGGGCCCGGTATATAAAAAACCTAACGGCACTCTACATTAAGGGGAAGCTCAACCTCGACCTGTGGGACTGGAAAGCTGAGGATGCGATCAAATACCTCACTAAGTTCCGCGGGATTGGAAAGTGGACGGCGGAGCTCTTTTTAGCCTACGGGCTGAGGAAGAACACCTACCCGGCCGGAGACCTCGGCCTGAGGAGGGGCATAGCAAAGATTTTTGGTAGGAACGTAAAAGATGTAAGGGAGAAGGATGTGAGGGGGGTAATAGAGCCCTACGGGAAGTGGAAGGGCCTGCTGGCCTTTTACGTGACCTGCTACGACAGGAAGACCGAGCTGGAGAGGAAGAGAAATGAGTGAGATACTCATAGTTCTTCCAAAGGAGAGCTTCAAAGCCCTCAAGGGCAAGGATATAAACGCACTTCTCAGGGAAAACCTGCCGAAGGCCGAGGAGGACGTAAGGCTCATAGAGGGT
>NZ_JALUFF010000075.1:24895-25188 GCF_027052235.1 Thermococcus sp. | reverse complement strand
CGGCCATTCTGTCCCTTCTCGTCTCCCTGAGGTCCTTCACGACTATGCCCTTAACGGCCCTCGCCTTCATTCCAACCCCCTCCCGGTCAGCTTGAGGAACACGTCCTCAAGGGTCGGCTCCTCAATTCGAATACTCCTGATCTCGCTCCCGCCCTCCACGAGGGCCTCGACTACTTTAGGCAGTGCCCTTCTTGCATCCTCAACGGAGACCCTGAGAACGTTTTCCCTCTCTATCGCCCTGAACTCCCTGAGGATTGTCTCGGTTCCCCTGAGAATTCCCTCGACGTGGATAA
>NZ_JALUFF010000075.1:0-24885 GCF_027052235.1 Thermococcus sp. | reverse complement strand
TCGGGGGTTCCGACCGCTATCACCTGCCCCTCGTTCATTATCGCCACCCTGTCGGCCAAAGCTTCGGCCTCCTCCATGTAGTGGGTTGCCAGCAGAACAGTTTTTCCCTCCTCTCTAAACTCCTTTATAAGCTCCCACAGCTCCCTTCTGGAGGGCACATCTAAGCCGGTTGAAGGCTCGTCGAGAACCAGTATTTTCGGGTCGTAGAGGAGGGCAACCGCGAGGTTCAGCCTCTTTTTGAAGCCGCCGCTCAGCTCCTTCGCCTTCTTCTTGGCCGGGAGCTTAAACCTCTCGATGAGCTCGTCCACCCTCTTTCCCGGGACGTCGTAGAGGTCGGCGTAGAACTCAAGGTTTTCCCTGACTGTAAGGTCGTCGTAGGCTAAACTCTCCTGGGGGGCGTAGCCGATGAGACGGGCAGTCTTCTTTGAGAGGGGTTCCCCAAAGACCCTTATCTCGCCCGAGTCATAGGAGAGTCCCTCTGCGAGGATCCTTATGAGCGTTGTTTTTCCGGCACCGTTGGGCCCGAGGAGTGCAAACACCTCACCCTCATCGACGTCGAGGTTTATTCCCCTGAGCGCAATGAAGTCACCGTAGCTCTTCCTCAGGCCCCTAACTTCAATGGCCCTCATCAACTTCACCACTATACACTACGCGCCCAAAGGATATAAAGCCCCGTGAAACTCTGGAATTCAGAACTGGCTGTAGAGTTCTCCAGCAATTTTCTTTCTTGGTTTTGAAAGGAGTATAACGTCCGAGACCCCGGTTATGCCGTGCTCTTCCCTTTTTATCATCCCCCCTCTTCTAAAAAAGACCCTCCCAATGGCGAGCAGTGATGCCGTATCCCAGGGTCTGAGCTCCATCTCCGTGACTTTCTCGAAGCCCGGAAGCCTGTAATACCCACGCCTCTCCATGCCCCGCTCAACGTCGTAGCCCTCGTAGAGCGAGATTATGGAGTAGCCTTCGCCTCTGGCCTCGACCCGAAACGGCTGATAAACCGAGCGGTAGAGGAAGCGGTAAATCCTGTCCGTCTCCTCGATGAAAAACCTTCCATCTTCACCGAGGACTAAGGCAACTCCGGCGAAGAGCCTAACCGCCTGAAACGGGTCGAAGTGAGGCATGCTGTGGCCGAAGAGAATGGCAACGTCATGCTTTTCGGCGAGTGATGGAAGCTCCAGGACGTCTCCGGTTATGACCTTGAGTTCTGGCTCTATTCCGGCAATTTTAAGCCAAGTGGTGACCTTTCTGACGTCCTCTTCCCTCATCTCCACGAGTGTTAGCTTTGATGCCGAAAGAGACTTAGCCGCGGCAGCTCCCGCTATACCGGTTCCGGCACAGAGGTCAAGGACGCTTGAGGCCTTCTCAAAGCCTCTAAAGAACTCCTCTATGGCGTGAAATCTCTCAACTGCTCTCTTATCACCCGGCTCCATCCACCACCTGAAGTGCCTGTAGAACTCCTCCAAATTCATTTCACCACCGTAAAAGTATGAAGGCAATTTAAAACGTTTGGCCTCGGCTAACCCTCTTCTCCTCACCGTTCAGCGTGGCTAACGCTCGTCATCGGCCGATGGGAGTTGTGCAAAGGTATTAAAAAGAATACGTGGAGTAAGGAAGGGGAATGACGAGCGTTTACCGGTCTGAGGGGTGATGAGACTGGCACTGGCCGACCCCAAAAAAGGAAAAGGCTCAGTAATCAACTTCGCCCTTCGCCCTGAGTTCCCTGTACATGCGCCAGCTGATTACCGGCTTCTTCGCAGCTAAAACGTCGTCAACCCTCCTAACGGCGGTGCTGTGGGGCGCACTCTTGACTATCTCAGGGTTGCTGTAGGCTTCCTCGCTTATCCTCTTGAGGGCCTCGACGTAGGCATCCAACTCTTCCCTGCTCACGGTCTCTGTTGGCTCTATCATCAAAGCCTCGTGCACTATCAGCGGGAAGTAAATCGTCGGAGCGTGCATTCCGAAGTCGAGGAGCCTCTTGGCAACGTCAAGGGCCTTGACTCCAGTCTCCTTTTTCATGGGTTCGGCTGAAAAGACCGTCTCGTGCTTCCTCAGTTCTTTGCCCGGCAACTCGTAGCCTCTCGTTCCCTTAAGCTTCTGGGTGATGTAGTTGGCGTTTAGGACAGCAACCTCGCTGACCTCTCTCAGGCCATCCCTGCCCATTATCTTGAGGTATGTCAAAGCCCTCACGAGAACCGCAAAGTTCCCGTAAAGTTCCTTCACCTTACCGATGCTCTTGGGCACGTCGTAGTCGAGGTAGTAGCGGTCGTTTTCCTCATCATAGCTAACGAGCGGAACGGGGAGGTAGTCCTTCAGGAAGGCCTTGACGCCGACGGGCCCGCTTCCAGGACCACCGCCACCATGGGGCGTTGAGAAGGTCTTGTGGAGGTTGAGGTGAACCACGTCAAAGCCCATATCACCTGGCCTGACCTTTCCAAGAACCGCATTGAGGTTCGCTCCGTCGTAGTAGAGCAAACCACCAGCCTTGTGGACTATTTTGGCTATCTCAAGAATCTCGTCCTCGAAGATTCCGAGGGTGTTCGGGTTGGTGAGCATTAGGCCAGCGGTTCTTTCACCGACAGCGTTCTCAAGGGCTTCAAGGTCAACGGTCCCGTTCTCGTTGGATGGTATCTCTATAACCTTGAAGCCCGCCATTGCTGCACTTGCCGGATTCGTCCCGTGCGCTGAATCCGGAACCAGCATCTCGTCCCTCTGGGTCTCTCCGCGGTCGAGGTGGTAGGCGCGGATTATCGAAACGCCGGTAAATTCTCCGTTCGCTCCGGCAGCCGGCTGGAGGGTGAAGCGGTCCATGCCAGTTATCTCCTTCAGCCATCCCTCCAGCTCCCACATTATCTTTAGTGCTCCCTGAACGGTCCTCTCGTCCTGGTAGGGATGGATGTAAGCCACGCCCGGGTGGGAGGCTATCTCCTCGTTTATCTTCGGGTTGTATTTCATGGTACATGATCCGAGCGGATAAATTCCGGAGTCAACGCCGTAGTTCATCTCGCTCAGCCTTGTATAGTGCTTGACTATTTCGGGCTCGCTCAGCTCAGGGAGGTCGAGCGGGCTTTTTCTCCTCAGCTTTTCGGGAATTTCAACCTCAACATCTTCAATCGGCTTTGGAAGGGTGTAACCAATCCTTCCGGAGCGTGAGAGCTCAAATATGAGTGGTTCGTCCCATTTGGCCTGGCGGAACATATCATTCACCTCCGGGTTTCACAACCTCAACCAAGCCAACATCAAAATCTCCGTTGAGCGTGACGATTTTCCTAATCCCAAACTTCAAAGCCGTCGCGAGGATTAGAGCATCGTTTGGAAGAAGCTTCTTCTCCTCAATGACTTTGTTGGCGATTTCCACGGTTTCATCATCAACCTCGAGTATTCTAAGGCCCTGCTCGAGACCCATTTCTATGAAGTTTGCGTAGAACGCCCGGTAGTACTCCAGCAGGCTTTCATCCCGTTTTAGCTCCCTTTTTACGTCGTAGGAGGAGTATCTGCCCTTCTTCTCCAGGTATTTGGCCACTATAAGCTGGTATGCGACCTCACTGAAGACTATCGGGTTTATCACCAGCTGATACTCCGCTCTGAGTTCCGTTAGTGCTTTTTTGACGGCCTCGTTGCCCCTGAGGAGCTTCACTATCACGTTGCTGTCAACGAGCACTCGCTCTCTCAAGGAGGTACTCATTGTAAGCTTCCTCCAGCTCTTTTAGGGCCACCGTGGACTTCACGATTCCAAAGCTCGCCTCTATGAAGTCCCTCTCAATTTCAATCCTAACCTTCTGGCCGTCCTTCAGCTTCAGTGGTCTCAGAGGCTTTATAACACCACCCTCGTACACGGCCTCAACGGGCATTAGGACACCTCCCTAAGGGCTTCAACCAGTCTATCAACCCACTCTTTCCTCGTCGTTTCAGTTGCTGAAAAGAGCGCCGTCTCGCCCAACTCAGGGAAGTGCTTTCCGAGGTAGTAGCCACCGTGTATGCCCACCTCAAGGAGCCTCTCGTGGATTATGCTGTAGGGAATCTCGAACTTAACGGGAACGTCTTTGAAGTAAAGGCCATCGAAGGGAATCTCACCGATCTCTGAGAGGCGCTTCCTGAGGTAGGCCGTGTTCTTGAGGATGATCTCCCCGAGTTCCTTCAGCCCTTTCGGCCCGAGCGTTGCGAGGTGGATGGCGGCTGCAACTGCAACGAGAGCCTCATTGGAACAGATGTTTGATGTGGCCTTAGCGCGCCTTATGTGTTGCTCCCTCGTCTGGAGGGTCATAACGAATGCCCTCTTTCCGTCTGCATCTTTGGTCATTCCAATTATCCTTCCCGGCATCTGTCTTATCAGCTTCCTGTCGTTCCTCACCGCGAAGACGCCCGCCCTCGGCCCGCCGAAGTTCATCGGGCTTCCGAGGTAAGATGCCTCACCAACGGCTATATCAGCGCCCAGCTCTCCCGGAGCCTCAAAGACCCCCAGCATCGTTGGGTCTGCTCCAACGACGAAGTAAGCCCCTGCCTCGTGGGCTATTTCTCCGATTTCTCTAACGTTCTCCTCAATGAGACCAAAGAAGTTGCTCATCTCGATGTAAACTCCAGCAGAATCCTTCACGTCCCCAGTAAGCTTTTCGAGGTCGAGCTGACCCTTCTCGTTCCAGGGAATCTCAACTATCTCAAGGCCCGCTCCTCTTGTATACGTCCTTATGACGGCTTTCTTCTCCGGGCTTAGTGCCTTCGGGATCAGGAAGCGCTTTCTCTTCCCCCTGTGAAGTCTGGCCGTCATTAAAGCGGCTTCCGCTATTGCCGTTCCCCAGTCGTACATGGAGGAGTTCACGATAGGGAGGCCGTAAAGCTCGGCCATCATGCTCTGGTACTCAAAGAGAGCCTGGAGCATTCCCTGGCTTATCTCGGGCTGGTAGGGGGTGTAAGCGGTCAGAAACTCGCTCCTCTCGATGATGTACTTTACATGGGCCGGGACGTAGTGGAAGTACGTTCCAGCCCCCAAAAAGCTCGGCATCTCAAGGACGGTCTTGTTTTTGCTCAAAACCCGGTTGAGCTCCGTGAAGACCTCGTATTCGCTCTTTCTCTCTGGAAGGTTGAACTCCTTAACCATTCCCTCCGGGACATCGGAGAAGAGTTCGTCGATTGAAGAAAAGCCGATTTCCCGGAGCATCTCTTCCTTTTGGGCAATGTTGGGGAGGTAGTGTTTGCCCATGCCTATCACCTTCTGAGCTTTAAGATGCTCATTGAAGTTTTGGCTAAGTGGGATATATGCTTTGTGCCAAGACAGGGCAGTTTTAAAAACCCTCACTTCAATTCTAAGCCCATGATGAGGGGCCCCAAATTCCTTGCAGTGGTTTTAGTACTTGCTCTACTCACTTTCTCCCCGGGGTGTGTAAATCAGACCGGCGGAAAATCCAGCACATCCACTACTACCCAGCAGGTCCAGTGGAAGCCCGACGGCCTCATAAATCCGGGCGAATACCGGGCGAACTTCTCCTCAGGAGACGGTACTTTCCAGGCATTCTTCCGCGTTGAGAACGGAACTCTCTTCGTCGGCATGAGGGCCAGAACTCACGGCTGGCTCGCGGTGGGCTTTGGGGGAAGCGGGGGAATGAAAAACACCGACATCGTCATAGCCTACGTCCTCCCGAACGGGACGGTCAGAATAAGTGACTCATACTCTACTGGCTTCGCGGGCCCGCACAATCCCGATACAGTCCTAGGCGGGAGTTTCGACATTATCTCATATGGAGGAAGGGAAGATGAGAACTGGACTGTGGTCGAGTTCTCCAGAAAACTCGATACCGGAGATAACTACGACTTTAAAATTCCGGCGGACGGGAGCTTCCGCGTCATCTGGGCCTACGGACTTGTCGATGACTTCCTCTCGATGCACGTCTCGGCCGGTTCAACTTTCGTGAGTCTCGGAGGTGGTTGAATGATCATAGCTTTTGACTTCGACGGGACTCTGGTTGACAGCTACTCCCCCATCGAGGAGGCCTTCAAAAGAACATTGGAGAGACGCTACCCCTGGCTTCCGGGAAAGACCCTCTGGGCGAAACTCCTAACCAGGATAGAACTTCAGTTCGAGAGACCGGCCTTCGGAAAGCACAGGAAGAAGTCAAAGCCACCATTCTTCCTCAGAACGAAGTTTTTTGAAACATGGTTCGAGGAGAGGGCGAGGCTGACGAAGCCGATAGACGACTCCCCGGAACTGCTGAGGAAGCTCAGGGAGCAAGGTCACATTGTTATCTCATTCTCGGCCGAGGACTTCATCGACGGCATGAAGGTCAAAAGAATGAAGATGGCCGGGCTCTACGACCTCTTTGACGAGGTGATAGTCTTCGGCCGGGAGCTTACCATAGACGAAGCCTTCAAACTAGTCCGCGAGAAGTACGGTGATGAAATCTTCATTTGGGTGGACGACAAGCCCTGGCGTTTCATCGGTCACGGCGATGAAAAAACCGAGTACGTCTGGTATTACTTCCCATTCACTGCAAAATTCGTCGAAAAGAACCGCGAGAGGCTCGCCCTAATCCCGCACCTGCACGTTATCATGGATTTGTGGAGCATCTTTGACGTCATCGAGAGGGTTAAACAAGAGCGTTCATCCTGAGTCAGCGTTGGTGTATTCGAGCGTGTCCTCCACGAACTCGTCGTAGGTCTCCCGGTCGACCTCTTCGAGCCTCAGCGTGAACTCCTTTCCCAAGGACCACCTTATTGCCACTAAACCCTTCGAGGTCTCGGCAACGACAAGGCCGAAGGGCAGGTCGCCGGCCCAGTGGTGCTTTGAAAAACCGACCTCAAATCCCCTCCTTTCGAGCTCCCGCAGTATCTCCTCGTACGTCCTGATGGGTCCGTGGGGGCTTCTCGCGAACCCAATATAGGGCATTCTTACTCACCACTGTTACCTCAATGGACGAATTTAAAACCTTTTCGGTTCCCCTAACAAAACTTAAAAGCCCCGGAGAGAACGTTAGCCCATGAAACCCAGACCCCTCCCCGGAAAGGCCCTGCTCCTTGGAAAGAACATCATCGTCGCAGACCTCCATCTGGGCTATGAGGTAGCTATGGCCAGGGAGGGCTTTTACCTCCCGAGGGTTTTCCACGAGACGGTTGGTAGGCTCACCGCCCTCATAGAGGGGCACAAACCCAAGAGACTGATTATAGACGGTGACCTGAAGCACTCCTTCATCCCCGAGTGGAGAGAGAGGGAGGAGCTGAGGGCGTTTGTTGAGAGAGTTAATCCGCTGGTTGACGAGATAGTCCTGGTGAGGGGAAACCACGACGTTGGGACGCTCTGGCTCAGGGAACTGGGGGTGGAGGTCGTTGATGAGCTTGACATCGGCCACTGGAAGCTCGTCCACGGCCATAAGCCCGTCGAGGGCGAGCGCTTCATCATAGGCCACGAGCACCCCGCGATAAGGCTACGGGATGAGGTTGGGGCCGTGGTTAAAGTCCCGGTCTTCCTGTTCGGGGAGAGGCTGATAGTTCTCCCGGCCTTCAGTCCCTGGGCCTACGGGAACGACGTTCTGAGGGAGGTAGTCTCGCCTTTCCTGAGACTCCTCAAGGAGGACTTCAGAGTAATCGTTCCCCTTGAGGGGGAGCTCCTCGACTTCGGCAGGCTGTCACTGCTCTCACGGGCACTGAGGGAGCTCTGACGAAAACTTTAAACCCCCGAGGCCTCCATTTATTTGGGTGGTTGAATGGGAGTGCTGGCAACCTTGGTCTTCTTCGCCTACGTCCCGGCCCTCGCCTTCCTCTGGTACTTCTACCATAAGGACAGGTATGAGCCCGAGCCAAAGCGCTACGTCATAGCCACGTTCCTGCTCGGCGCTACGCTCTCAGTGGCAATAGCCTACGTGCTTGAGGGCATCCTGACGGTCGGCGGGATAATTAAACCCATACTGCCGACGACAGCCTTCTACGTGGCCCTCGTTGCTGGACTCGTGGAGGAACCCTCCAAGGCCCTTGCCGTTAGGCTTCCCTTCAGGGCCGGACAGATGGACGGTATAATGGACGGCCTCGTTTACGGCGTCGCCGCTGGTCTCGGTTTCGCCGCAACAGAGAACTTTCTGTACGGCCTCGGCTGGGGTGTCGCCGTTACGGTAACGAGGGCTTTTCTGACTCCACTCGCCCACGCAACCTGGACGGCAATAATCGGCGTCGGCTACGGGTTGATGGCGGAGGGAAAGCCGGTTGCGCTGGGCAACTTCTATGCCCTGGCGATAACGCTCCACTTCTTCTGGGACTACTTCGCCTTCCTTAGTGCCACTGTTCCGGCCTACAACATAGTCCTGATATTCCTCCTCCTGCTGAACCTCGCGATACTCCGCTACTTCCTGCTGCTGGGCGAAGAGGAGGACAGGAGAAGGTTCTGGTACGGTTATTTCTTCAGGGGGTGATTGTCATGAAGGAATCAGGGAGGCTGAAGGAGGCCCTCTTCGAGTCCCGCCCCTACGTTGAATACTGGGACAGGCTGAAAGAAACCGTCGAGAACCTCTGGAAAGCTTCCAGGGACGAAGGAGAGTTCCTTGAGCTCCTTCAGAAAGAGATTGAGAAAGCCGACGAGCCCTTCAAGACGGATCTCAAAATTTTCCTCCAGAAGTTCGAGGCCCTTTAAACTTTTTATCCTCTCCAAATCTTCGTTTTTTGTAAACTACATCAAGTAGTTTGCTAAAAATGAAGAGAAAAAGTATTTAAACCTCCGACCGAAGTTTCTTTGCAATAATAGGAGGTAGTGAAATGAGAAGGATTTGGGCACTTCTCCTCGCTGGACTCGTCCTCTTTGCCAGCGGATGCATAGGGGACAGTGTGGGGCTCAACGAGGAAAAGGTCATGAAGGCCATAGAGAGCATCCATACGGGAACCTATCAGGAGAATGTCTCCATTACCATGAACCTTACCGATCCATCGAGTAATAAGACCGTTGATGTGCTCATGAAATTCAAGACAAGCGGTGCCTTCAACCTGAGCTCGGGCATAGAAGCGGGCAACTTCTCCCTCCTCATGGAGTACTTTGGCATGAACATCACAGCAAACTGGCCGTATTTCCTGAACGGCACCCAGGCATTTTTCAGAATCAAAGGGAAATGGTACAATGTCACCAATGCCGATATCGCCAACGAGAGCAGGGGATCCCTCAACATCGAGGCCATCAAGAGACTCCTGAACGTGAAAAACGTAACTATCAAGAAGCTCTCAGAGGGCTATTCCTTCAGGATTAACGTGACCTACTGGGAGCTCGTGAACATAACGAACAGGAGCGACTTAGTTCTGTCTCAGATGAAGATGAGGGACATCGAGAACGTGACGACCAAGGAGGGATGGGTCGAGGTTCACCTCACCAAGGAGGGCTACCCAGTTTACGTCGAGGAATACTTCAGGGTGGTGGTCAAAATAAAGACGTGGGACAGTGCTGTTCCAATCAACGTAACAATCCATGACGTTGTTGTCTTCAGGGACATAAACGGAAAAGTGGAAATAAAGGCTCCGGAGGGACTTGAGAAGGCACTTCCGCTGGAGGGTTCTATACTCTGATCAAGCCCCTCTCGTTGCCACTATTTTTATCCCCTTCCACTCGGCAACAACGTCGCCGATATTTACAGGCGCCTTTATAGTTATCCCCGCCAAAAACCTCATCAGCTCAGGTATCTTCTCCTTCGGCACCGGTTCAGCTGTTTTCACGCTCACAGTCGGCAGTGCCCCGTTCTCGACTGGAATGACCGTCATCACGACCCTCTTCGGGCTTATGACCTCCTGGATGGCCCACTCCTTACCGCGCGGGCATGTGTGCCCCCTGACCTCAAGAACTTTTCCGTCCTCGACTTCAACCTCAACGGAACAGCCGAGCGGGCAGACGATGCAGGTGAAGCGGTAGGTCTTTCTCATGGCCTCACCACCTCCACTGTGAGCTTCTCGGCGTTTCTGATTTCCCCTGCCTTCAGCCTGAGCCTTATCATCTCTGCCGGCTTGACGACCGGGAGCTTGAATCTCTTGCCCATCTCTGGAATCCTCAGCTCAACGTCTTCCATAGGTTTCGAAACGCGGAGGTAGAGGTAAACGTCCCTTTCACCGCTCAGGTAGTGGGGAACTACGAGGCGGACGTTTTCTCCTTTCTCGACCTTTATCCACTTCCTGCTTTCAATCCCGCCGTTCTCTATGAACTCTTTAGCTCCTTCAGCAGCCACTTCACCCTGCTCGGCAACATAATCAACGAGGTCGTTGATGACGAGTGAGTTTCCTGCAACGAATATTCCTGGAACGCTCGTCTCAAGCCTGTCGTTGACAACCGGGCCACCGGTTGAGGGGTCTATCTCCACACCAATCTTCTTCAGCTTCTTCACAGCGGGAACCAAACCCGCTGAGATCACGAGCGTGTCTGCCTTGATCCAGAACTCGCTTCCCGGGATTTCCTTCAGGTTCTCGTCGACCCTGACAACCTTAACGCGCTCCACCCTTCCCTTTCCCCTGACTTTCACTACCTTGTGGCTCAGGTAGAGCGGAATGTTGAAATCGCGGAGTATCATGACGTTCCTCGCCAGGCCACCGGGATAGGGCATGAGCTCTATCACTGCCTTCACCTTCGCCCCCTCAAGGGCAAAACGGCGGGCCATTATCAGGCCCACGTCGCCAGAACCGACTATGACTATCTCTTTTCCGGGCAGAACACCGTAGATATCCATGAGCGTCTGCGCCTCTCCGGCGGTGTAGATTCCCGAAACCCTATCGCCCACGATTCCAATCTCGAAGGCGTGCCTTTCGCGAGCTCCAGCCGCGTAGATTATCGCCTTCGCCCAGGCTCCATAGATCCCACTTGGAGACGTGAAGAGCACGAACTTTTCGAGGTCGGAGTAGTTCCTGATTTCGAGAACCCTCGCCGAGGTTCTGTATTCGACGCCGAGCTCAACGAGCCTCTTTGCCAAGCGGGAGGCGAACTCCGGCCCTGTAAGTTCCTCTTTGAAGTAGTGTATCCCAAAGCCCGGGTGGATGCACTGGGGTAGAATACCCCCGAGGTAGTCGTTCTCGTCGAGCAGGAGAACTTTCAAACCGAGCTCTTTTGCTTTTATTGCCGAGGCCATGCCAGCTGGCCCGCCCCCGATGACGACCACGTCGTAGCTCAGCATTGGAACCTCTGGGAAGGGCTTCATCATGCCTCATCCCCCCTCAGGAGGGCTTTCACATCGCCTATTCCAATCTCACTCCCCCTGCCCTTCAGCGTGACCTTCCACGGCTCTACACCGTATTCTCTCGCTAAAAGCTGGACTATCCTCGGCCTGCAGAAGCTCCCCTGACAGGTTCCGGTGGTGGCTTTCGTCCTGAACTTGACTGAATCGACGCTCGGCGTTTTAACACCTATGAACTTCATCCTCTCTATCGCCTCCAGTATATCCCCCTCGCTGACGCTGTTGCACCTGCAGACTATCTTTCCGTAGGCTGGGTTCTTCTTTACGAGCTCGTTTGCCTTCTCGGGTGGGAGCATGAAGAAGTGGGTTATCTCCCTCCTGTATGGGTTCCAGTTGGACTTCTCAACCAGCTTTATTCCAAGGTCGCGCTGGATTATCTCGGCGACCTCGTAGGCTATTGCTGGCGCACTTGTCAGGCCGGGCGAGCGTATTCCGGCGACGTTTATGAAGCCCCAGACCTCTTCTTCCGCCTTTATGATGAAGTCCCCGCCGGTCGGTTCTGGCCTTAAGCCGGCAAAGGTTCTTATCACCTTGCTCCTCGGAGGTAGCTGTGGCCAGAGCTTCTTTGCCCCTTCCCAGACCTGCTCAAGGCCCTCCTTTGTTGTGGCAAGGTTGTCCTTCTCTTCCGGCGGAAGATCCTGGGCGTTCGGCCCTATCATGAGGTGCCCGCTTATCTCGGTCGTAACGACGATTCCCTTGCTTACGGGAGTTGGCGTCGGGAAGAGGACCCTTCTCGGGCCGGGGACGTCGTCGTCAAATATCCAGTACTCGCCCTTCCTCGGGTGAATCTCGAAGTAGTCTATTCCCGCCATCCTCGCTATCTCGTCCGCGTAGAGGCCGGCTGCGTTGATTACCACATCTGCCTCTATGAAGCCGTTGTTGGTTTCAACCCCCCTGACCTCGCCGTTCTCGACCTTAATTCCCCTAACCTCGGTCTCAAGGTGCGTCTTCACTCCGTTCGCTACGGCATTTTCGACAAGCGCTATAACCGCCGGAATCGGCGCTATCTGGCCGACTATGGGGACCCAGAGTGCTCCAAGAGCTTCCCTCGTGAGGCCGGGCTCAAGGTGGAAGAGCTCGTTCCCCTCAACGATTCTCATCTCTGGCACGCCGTTCCTCCTCCCGCGCTCCAATAGCTTCTCCAGCTCGTCAAAGTCCTCCTCCTTGGTTGCCACTATTAAAGCTCCGTTCCAGACGTGGGCTATCTGGAGCTCTTTAACCCACTGGTGCCAGAGCCTGTTTCCCCTTATGCAGAGCCTCGCCCTCGTCGGGTACTTGTCCGGGTCGTCGTCGTAGCCACCGTGGATCAAAGCCGTGTTGGCCTTGCTCACGCCCCAGCCCACATCGGGGGCCCTCTCGATGAGGTGCACCTCTAGGTTCTCGTATTTGCTGAGAACCCGCGCTATGCTCGCGCCGCTTATTCCGGCGCCTATTATGGCGACCTTTGTCTTCATGACCACCACCCCAAACTAAGTATTGGAAAGGACTTTGCATGTTTTAAAGCTTTCTTTAACCTTTAGTTCGCCCTAATGGAGACGAGAGAACAGTTTAGGGCATAAGAAGGAAGGACGTGAGTGATCACTGGGGAAAGGGTCATCCCTGTACATCCACAACATCAGCCCCATTGGCCGAGGAGCGTGAAGTTTCCCTCGTGGAGCCAGTTGGCACCGTAAACGTTCGAAGGCCCCTTATCCTTACCTGAAATATGGCCTCCCAGAGGTTTGCCGTCGCCATTGACAACAAGGGTAACGTTCCACAGCTTCACGGTTTTAATAATGTGTGGGTCTTCGATTGTCCCGGCGTTGGATTCGTACTCAGCCCTAAGGAACAGGTAGAACTCGTAGCTATCGCCGAGTTTTCTGACCTCAGTCACGTTCCCACTTTCAAGTATCCATTGGAGGAAGTTTACGATATTAAGCTCCGGCCACGTGGTTCTTGTTATTACCGACCATTTGAAATCATCAGCGGAGCTGACCCAACGAAGGAGGATTTTTCCGTTCACATCTTTAATCCAGTAAACGGCGGAGCCGTTGGCGTAGTTCACGCAACCCTTTACTTCCTTAGCTTGAATTCCGAAGAAAGGAATCGGAAGTGACGTTCCATTAACGACCCAGCAGAAAGATTCATGGGCGCCCAAGCTAATTAGTATCTCGTTGACTGATGGGGCTTTCCTCCGACTGGGGTCTGAGTGGAGCTCCCCTTCAGAACTGCCGATTGGATTGATGTGCCTTGGTTCTTGTGATTATCCCCCTGCAGGACATATCCGAGTATTACGAGCATCAAGAACACGCTAAAAAGAACTATCTGCCTTTTCATACTTCCTCCCCACAGTTATACGCCCGGAAGTATGAAAATATGGGGATTGGGATAGTAACTCACTCCCCGACGACCTTGGCCCAGCCCATTGCCCTCTTCACCGCCTCCTTCCAGCCGTGGTAGAGCTTCTCCCTGGTTTTCCCGTCCATGGATGGCTCAAAGATTCTTTCGGCTCTCCATAAGTCCTCAATTTCTTTAACGTCTGTCCAGTAGCCTACCGCGAGTCCCGCTAAATAAGCCGCTCCGAGTGCCGTTGTTTCCTTAACGACTGGTCTGATGACCTTTCTGTTCAATATGTCCGCTTGGAACTGCATGAGGAAGTTGTTGGCTGTTGCTCCTCCATCGACGCGGAGCTCCTTTATTCCGACGAGCCTCTCCATCTCCTCTATCACGTCCCTCGTTAGGTAAGCTATCGCCTCAAGGGTTGCCCTCGCGAGGTGCTCCCTGCCAGTTCCGCGCGTTATGCCGATTATCAGTCCCCTTGCAAACTGATCCCAGTAAGGCGCTCCAAGGCCCACAAAGGCCGGCACGAAGTAGACCCCCTCGTTGCTCTCCAGCTTCCTCGCGAGCTCCTCCGTTTCTGAGGCGTGTTTGATTATCCTTATTCCGTCCCTGAGCCACTGGACTGCCGCTCCCGTTATGAAAATGCTTCCTTCAAGGGCGTAGGTGACTCTCCCGTTCAGGCCCCACGCGATGGTCGTGAGCAGATTGTCAGAGTAGCGGACGGTCTTTCCGGTGTTTGCAAGGATGAAGCTCCCTGTTCCATAGGTGGCCTTCACCATTCCGGCCTCGAAAGCGGCTTGCCCAAAGAGTGCAGCCTGCTGGTCTCCCGCGTCTCCGCTGACCGGGATTTCGGCACCCAGGAGTTCCCTCTTCGTGTAGCCGTAGACCTCGCTCGACTCCTTTACCTCAGGAAGAACGCCCTCTGGAATGTCGAAGAGCTCAAGTAGCTCGTCGTCCCACTCCAGCTTTTTGATGTTGAAGAGCATGGTTCTGGAAGCGTTTGAGTAGTCGGTTACGTGCTCACCGGTGAGGCGGTAGATGAGAAAGCTATCCACCGTCCCGAAGAGAACCTCGCCCCTCTCGGCTTTCTCCCTCAGACCGGGCACGTTGTCGAGTAACCACTTGAGTTTGCTCGCGGAAAAGTATGCATCGGGCACGAGGCCGGTCTTCTCCTTGATGAGGCTTCCGTATTCGCGCTTTATCTCTTCGACCATTTCAGCCGTTCTCCTGCACTGCCAGACTATCGCGTTGTAGAGCGGTCTTCCGCTCCTGTCCCAGACTATCGTCGTCTCGCGCTGGTTGGTAACCCCTATCGCCGCTATCTGACCCGGCTCAATCTTTGCCCTCTCAATGGCCGTCTTTATCGCCCTCAGCTGGGCTTCCCATATCTCCTCCGGGTCGTGCTCCACCCAGCCGGGTTTCGGATAGTGCTGGGGGAACTCGTACTGGCCGATGCCGTGTATGTTGCTCTCCCTGTCGAAGAGTATTGCCCTTGCCGAAGTCGTCCCCTCGTCGAGCGAGAGTATTAACCTCTCCATCTTCACCACCAAGAATTAAGAAGGGGCTCGGTCTCACCTTAAGCCCAGGGAGCGGAGGTAGTCTATCATCCTCTCGACGTCGTTGGCCATAACTCCGTCGAAGAGCCCGCCGAGCCTGACGAGGTTGTCGTTCTGGTAGTAGAGCTCCTCGTTGAGCGGCCAGAGGAGAACCTTTAAGCCAGCTTTCTTGACCATCTGAAGTGCCCCAACGGTCTTCTCGACGCCGAGGATGGCCAAAGCATCTATCGGCGCGTTGATTGACCAGGGCCTTATCCTGGGCATCAGCTCCGGCAGTTTTGCTATCGTCTCCTCGCGGTTGATGAGTATTCCTATCTTTGTTTCCGGGTCGAGCTTCCTGTATTTTTCGAGGGCATCGAGGTGGAAGGAGGAAACTATGACCCTCTCCGGGTTGTGAGCCCTTACTATCTCAGCAGTTCTCTCGACGGCATCTACATCCTTAATCTCGACGTTTATGATGGCCTCCTCCGGTAGGGCCTCGAAGACCTCCTCAAGCGTCGGTATCTTCTCTCCGTTTCCGAAGTCGAGCCCTTTGAGCTCCTCCAGCGTCATATCCTTTACCCTACCGCTCCCGTTGCTCGTCCTGTCAACGGTCTCGTCGTGGATTACAACGACTTCCCCGTCCTTCGTCAGCCAGACGTCTAGCTCAACCCCATCCGCTCCAGCCTCGATGGCCTTTTTGAAGGCCAGAATAGTGTTCTCCGGATATTTGGCCGAGTAGCCCCTGTGGCCCAGCACGAGAACCTTACCTTCCATGCAAACCACCGGTTTTAACTTCCCCCAGCTCAGTAAAAAACTTTTCTTAACCTCGAAGGGTCGTCGGAGATTACGGCATCGACGAAGGGGCGAAACCTCGGAGCCCACGAAAGCTCGTCCATCTCGTAGTTCCAGAGGTATATCCTAAGGCCCCTCTTCCTGAAGGTTCTCATGAGCGAGACCACTGCGTTGTAGCCGATGTAAGAAACCGCATCAATAGGCACGTGGAGGGAGTAGAGGCCCCTAAGATGGATTATCCAGCGGAGGGAGGAGTAGCCCACAATGGAAAAGCCCACCCTGCAGTCGGGGCACTCTCTAGCGAGGGCTTTTACTATGGCCGGGGTTTCAGATGAGAAGACAGTCCTCTCCAGCGTTTTCAGCCTCTCAGCTGTTTTCAGCAACTTTTCCATTGCTCCAGCCTCCTTGACGTCGGCGTTGAAGAAAGCCCCCCTGAACTCCCTGAAGAGCTCATCAACCCTTGGGATAAGCCTGCCCCTTGGATGCAGTCTCTTCAGTTCCAGCACAGTCAGCCCGTTGATGGTGTAAAAGTTCCCTCTGGAGAGAAAGCCCTCATCGTGGTGGACGACGAGTTTTCCATCTGCTGTGACCCTAACGTCGAACTCCACACCGTCGGCGTATCTTAAAGCTCTCCTGAAGGCAGGAATGGTGTTTTCAATGTTCCCCTTAAAGCCCCTGTGGCCAAGTATGAAAATTTTCTCACTGTCCATAGGTGTCATCTGTCCTACCGCCCAAAAATGGTCTGAAAACCCTTAAAAGCTTCCCCGCCCAAACTCTTATGCCATATAGACTATATAGTGGGGTGATTCCTGTGTCCAACGGTGAAAAGAAGTTTAAATGGAGCGTCATTCTGGGTCTTGCCCTTCTGGGCTTCAGCATGAGCACTGGCTGGGCGCTGAACAAGGGACTGACCTTCAAGCTCCTTGAGGCAAGGTATACCGAGGCCCCAACGGTCATCGGAACGGTTCTCGCTCTTCAGGGACTCATGGGCCTGATAGTCCCGCCCATAATGGGTTACTACAGCGACATCTACCGCTCAAGGCTTGGCAGGAGGGTACCCTTCATCCTCGCCGGGGGCATACTGGCTGGTCTTACGGCGATAGCACTCTACCTCGGTTACATAGCCGGCGTCTCCATGATGACCTTCGCGGTGTTGCTGGCGCTGTTTTACTTCTTCATGTACTCCTTCGTCGCACAGTACCGCTCCCTGATGCCCGATATAATCGAGAGCGGTGTCAGGGGTAAGGCGAGCGGTGTCATAACGCTCTTCGAGTGGATGGGCAACCTCGTGCTCTTCGGCTCGATAGCATTCCTCGCGGCGAGCGCCACCAAGGCAACGGGGATAAAAAACGGCATTGAGGCGATGATAAAGGCGGGTAACTTCTGGATTCCCTTCGCGCTCGTTGCGTTCTTCCTGGTATTCTCTGTCATCTACGTTGCCCTCAGAATAAGGGAGCCGAGGATAGAAGGCGAGCTTCCCGAGGAGGGCCTCTGGGACTACCTGAAGGCCATAGTCTCCGATAAGGACTTCCTAAACTTCTACATCGCCCAGATGCTCTGGTGGCTCAGCTTCGAGTTCGTCGCGGTGTTCCTCTTCGGAATCCTCGAATCGGTGCTCGGGACGAAGGAGGTTACCGCCCTCGGAAACGCCATAATGGCCCTCTTCAACGTCACCGTTCTGATAGGGGCAATAGTGGGTGGCCCGCTCTACGACAGGATAGGCAGGAGGAAGTCAATCCTCATCAGCGGGGTGATATTCCTGATACCTTTCCTGTTTGGCTGGTTTGTCTCCACGAGGGGCGAGATAACCACCCTTATAGCCGTCGCGGGAATAGGCTGGGGAGCACTCATGGCGACCTCGTGGCCCGTCATCGGCGACCTCCTCACCAAGTACAAGAAGGAGGCCTACAACGGTCGCTACTACGGCGTCTTCGAGGCAACGAAGTCCTTCCCCATACTCATAGCTGGAACGGTCGGTGGTTTCATAGTCCATCTCGCGGGCAACAACTACAAGGTTCTCTTCCCGGTCGGGGCGATATTCATAGCCATCTCGCTCCCGCTGATATGGGGCATGAAGCACCTCGACGTTGAGAGCAAACCTGCTGGGGAGTGATGGAGGTGGGCTGGCTCCTGTGGCTCCTTCTCTTTTTCGTTCTGCTATTCCTCGCCTTCGTCGCCTACAAGATGGTGAAGCCACCGCGCTTTATAGGAGACTGGACTCCTAAAGACCTTGGCTTCGACTACGAGGAGGTAACCTTTGAGAGCGGGGACGGGCTCAAGCTCAGTGGATGGTGGATAGACAACGGGAGCGAGAAGACGGTCATCCCCCTCCACGGCTACACGAGGAGCAGGTGGGACGACGTCTACATGAAGCCCGTCACCGAGTTCTTGCTGAAGGAGGGCTATAACGTCTTAACCTTCGACTTCCGCGCCCACGGGAAGAGCGAGGGAAACTACACGACGGTCGGCGACAGGGAGATAGAAGACGTTAGGGGGGCCGTTAAGTGGCTGGTCGAGAACCACCCGGAGAGTGCGAAGAGGATAGGGCTCGTTGGCTTCTCCATGGGCGCGGTGCTGACGATAAGGGCCCTAGCTGAGATAAACGGGGTCTGCTGCGGCGTCGCCGATTCGCCTCCAATAGACATGGACAAGACGGGGGCGAGGGGCCTGAAGTACTTTGCGAACCTCCCGGAGTGGCTCTATGCCTTCGTTAAGCCCTTCACGAAGCTCTTCAGCGGTGCAAGGGAGCTCAACGTAATGGACTACGCTGATAAGGTTAGAAAACCGCTCCTCCTGATACAGGGCGACAGCGACCCCCTCATCAAAGTGGAGGAGGTTAAGGCCTTCTACGAGAAAAACAGGGAAGTCAACCCGGACGTCGAACTCTGGGTCACTGATGCCCCCCACGTGAGGACGCTCAAGCTCCACCCTGAGGAATGGAAGGCTAGGGTCGGCGAGTTCTTCAGGAAATACCTCTGAGAAACCTTTTTACGCCCCTTCTACATTTTATCTCAGATGAAGAAGGCCGTTCCCATACTCGTGATTCTTGTCTTCGTATCTTCCTCATCCCTCTCCAGCCCTGCCTACCTTCCAGACCTCGATCATCTGGTAATCCTCGTCCATGACGTAAGCCCCGCTTACTACTCCCAGCTCAGGCAGCTGACGGAGATAATTGACTCCTACGGTCTGCAGAACGAGACGTACCTCTTTGTAATACCCAATCACGGTGGGGAGATGCCCATCAACCGCTACCCTGAATTTGTTTCATTCCTCCGGAACCTCAGCGCCGAGGGCTATCGCATCGGGCTTCACGGCTACGACCACTTGGGTAATGAGTTCGACTGCAACTCTAGTACAGCTGAGATAAAGCTTGAGCTCGGCCTTAGAACCCTTGAGGAGTCTTCCCTGCCCGAACCTCACTACTTTATAGCCCCTCGCTACTCCCTCTCTGGCAACGCCCTTCGGGTTCTTATAGCTAGAAACTTCACGGTTATAGGCCGGGATTTCCTGTATTCCCCCGGCGGAGAAGTCCCAATACTCAACAGGGAGTACACGTGGTATATGCCCTCCTTCCTTCTCCCATATCAACTGACCAGTGCCGAGGAGAGCTACCTGAACTGCCGTTGTACGTTCTTCCTCTCGATTCACCCGAAGGCCGTGAACAACGACGCCGGACTGGAGTTCTTGAGGGAGTTTTTAGCCTTCGCCGTGCATGATAAAAAGGGGGAGGAAGTGAGAGAAGGATAGGGTGGTGTCCAAGGTGGAGGAGTGGGATTTCCCGGGCAACGGCGGTCCCCTCGTTGTGAGGGCAGTATCGGATTTAGGCGGTGTTATGGCCCTTACCCCATCTGGACGGGAGAGGAGGCTTTTCTGCATCAGGGACGGCAGGGTTGAGTGGAGCAGGACCTACCGCTCCCTCAGGGGCCTCTGCGCCTCCCGCGAGAGAGTTGCCGTCCTAACTCCGGGTAGCCTTGAGGTTCTTGATGGGGGCAAAAGGGCCTTCACCGCAGAGGGAGGAGTTGATATGGCCTGCTCATCGGACATGGGCGTTATCTACATCTACAACCCGCTTGAGGAGACGCTTGGGATAGTCTCTGAGGGAGAATTTGTCAGGGATTTGGGTTTTCTCATTGAAGGCCCGGTGTTGCTTTCGTCCTCCCCGGACGGCAGGATTCCCGTGGGTCTCTCAAGGTTCGACCCCGGCCTCAACTTAATCTTCTTCAACCCCTTTGAGATGGACGTTGGGAAGGTCTTCCGTTTGCCACCTAGCTCCCGTCTGCTCCGTTTCTTCAGGCCCGTGGTGGCCAACGATTCAACTGTGGCTTTCTCCTACTCCTATTCCCAGAGCGGGAGGATGAGGGACGTTTTCGTCCTTTACAGGAAGGAGATTGACGTTTACCTTGAGGCCCCTTTCCCGAGAGGCTTTTCCTACGACCTGAGCGATGACGGCGAGCTGTTGGCCCTTGGCAAGAGAAAAGACGGCCTTTATCTCCTTAGGAGGGGCCGTCCGCTCTGGGGCTTTAGAGGTGATGTCAGAAAGGTTGCACTGGCAGGGAACAAAGTGGTGGCCGGGTGCAGGCTGGGTGAAAGGTTTGGAGAGCTCTGCATATTCGACGACACTGGCGCCATTGAACTGAAGACCGGCCCGTTGCTCAGCTTCTCCATATCAACTGATGGAAAGTTCCTCGGATACTCAACTCCCGGGGGAAGCGTAAGGCTTCTCCGCATCGGTTGAGGCCATGAACTTGGATGATATGCAAAGGAACACCGAAATGCGTAAAAAGGGCATAACCAAAACGTTGTTGGTGATTCCTGTGGACTTCGCGCTCTTCATGGAACGCTACGGCTACAGGCTCCTCCTTATAACTCTGGTCGGCGGACTCTTCGTGTTCCTCTTCGGCGGGTTGCTCTACAGCTTCCTCTGGGCTGGCTATGAGATGAACGAGGCCCTCTTCTTCATCGCTCTGCTCGTGGTCGCTTCCCTCGTGGCAGCTTACGCCGGAAGGTTCATGAACAGGGCTTTGACGCTGCTCGGGAGGGTGAGGTACCACTACGGGGCCAAGTTCCTTGAGGACGAGAGGAGAATCGAGAGGGAAAGGGAAAAGCTCCGCGAGGAGGGAGGTAAACTTTACTGAGCCTTTACTTTTTTCTTCTGAAAGCCTCGCCCTTTAGGGTGGGGTGCAGTAATTCTAAAACCCGCCCTTAAACAGGAAAGCGAAAAACATTTAAGCAATAATGCATACCATACACTAAGGGATTCACAATGAAGCCAGAATCACCAAGAATCAAAAGAACAAGACACGCAAAACACTTCATAACCTACCACTTCGTCTGGATACCAAAATACCGGAGGGACATCCTCACCGGAAAAGTCGCTGAAAGGCTCAAAGAAATGCTCAAAGAATACTCAGAAGAAATCGGGTGTGAAGTCATTGCACTCGAAGTAATGCCAGACCACGTTCACGTCTTCCTCCAAGCGAAACCCAACCTCTCACCAGCCCAAATAGTGAACCACTTGAAGGGTAAGACGGCAAGAAAACTCCTCCAAGAATTTCCAGAGTTGAGAAGCAAGACGACTCACGGGAGACTCTGGTCTCGTTCTTATTTTGTCGCCTCAGTTGGCTACATAACGGACGAGATTATCAAACACTACGTTGAAACCCAATGGGAGCGTGAGTTGAAACGAAGAGGAGCGTAACGCTCAAACTCCAGCCGAGCAAAGAACAGGAGGAAACTCTCTTCGAGTTAGCCGACATTGGGGCTAAAGTCTGGAACCGGGTAAACTACCTAAGGCGACAAGAATTCTTCAAAGAGCAAATCGTGGACTTCAACAAAACCGAAAAGATAGTTTACGAAGAGTTTAAAAAGGAAATCGGCTCTGCAACAGTCCAGCAAATTTGCAGGAAGAACGCTGAAGCCTGGCGTTCATTCTTCACTCTCATTAAAAAGAAAAAGGAAGGTGAACTGTCAGAAGACTTCAAACCAAAACCACCAAACTATCTCAAAAAAGACGGAAAGAGGAAACCCCTAATCGTCCTCAGAAACGACCAATACAAAATCAAAAACAATAAACTAATCCTCAAGGGCCTCGGAAAGTTCAAACGCCTTGAAGTCCAATTCAGGGGGAGAATACACCTCAAGGGCAAGCAGGGGAGACTGGAGATTCAATACAATCCCTCAAGGCGAAAGTGGTATGCGCACATCAGTTTCTCAGAAGTCACGGAAAAACTCGTCAAAAACGAGTGGGTCAAACTCCCAAGGCAACCCTTGGGGAACCTTTCGGCAGGGATAGATTTGGGAGTGAGCAACTTAATGGCTGTCTATGTGGAAAATGGTAAGAGTTTCTTAGTCAATGGAAGACCGTTGAAAGCCATTGACTTCTACTTCCAGAGGAAAATCGCCGTTTACCAGTCTAAGCTTAACAAGTCGGGAGCAAAAACGAGTAGAAAACTTAGAAGACTGCACGAGAAGGCTAAGCTTCAAGCTAAACATTACATTAACACGATAGTAAGACAAACTGTTGAAAGGCTCTACTGTCTTGGGGTTTCGAGGATTGTGGTAGGTTATCCCAAGGGGATTGCTAAAAAGCCGAATAAGGGTAAAAAGCAGAATTTCGTCCTCTCTCACGTTTGGCGGTTTAACACGGTGATTCAGCGACTCAGGGAAGTGGCCGAGGAGTATGGTATTAGCGTTGATGTCGTTGATGAGGCTTTCACTTCAAAAACTTGCCCCGTTTGTGGGAAGCCCCACGAAGGGGCTCGTTTTGTTCGGGGATTATTTAAGTGTCCCGAGACGGGGCTTGTATTCAATGCGGATTTAGTTGGTGCCTTTAATATTTTGAAGAAGGCTGTGAAAAAGATAACCCCGAACTTGGGTGGTCTTTACGCCCAAGGGAGGGGTAACGGGGGGAAGACCCTCCCCGAGGGGCTGAAAGCCCGTTTCGAATTGGGCTTTAGTGAAGCCCCTCGAACCTCTCCGCCTTTAGCGAGGGGTTAACTCGTTGGAACCCTCGCCCTTCAGGCCGGGGAGGAGGTCAGAGGTGCTCCAAAGGCCCTATCGCCGGCATCACCGAGCCCGGGGAGGATGTAGCCCCTGTCGTTCAGCTCCCTGTCAACCTTGGCAACGAAGATTTCGACCTCTGGAAAGGCCCTCTTTATCCTCTCTATCCCCTCTGGAGCGGCGAGAACACCCACGATAACGTATCGCTTGGCCCTTCCGTATCGCTTAACCTCCTCAAGAACCCTGATGAGCGTTGAGCCGGTGGCTATCATCGGGTCGGCTATTATTACCGTGTCCTCTGGCCTTATCTTCGGTATTTTGACGTAGTTCATCTCTATCTCGAACTTCGGCGCTTTTCCGCGCGAGGCCGAGACGATGCCAACCCGCGCATGGTCAAGAACCTTGATGAGGCCCTCCATAAGCGGTATCGCCGCGCGGAGGACGGTTATTATCACCACGTTACGCCTGTCCTTTACAATTACCCCCTCCGTCTCCTCAAGGGGTGTCTTAACGGGAACCCTTTCGACTTCCATTGTCTTCGTTATCTCGTAGGCCATGTAACGGCCGAGCTTTACGAGACCCTTTCTGAAGGCTATCGGCCCGGTTCTCTCGTCCCTCAGCCCCGTTAATATCTCCATAATGAAGGGGCTGTCCTCGAAGGAGTAAACACCATCCCATCTTTCGGCTTTCATGGTCTCACCGTCCAGCTTCTGCCGTGTGGGTTTATTAGACTTCCGGAAGTTAAAACGCTCCTTTCTTTTCTAGCTTTTTGGACTCCCTCTCGATTATCGCCCTCATCCAGCTTCCCCTCATGAACCACGCAAGCGCAAGGAGCGCTCCCACGAAGTTGCTAAGCCCCATGCCGAAGAATACCCCTTTGCTCGTCATCCCGAAGAGCTCGGCAAGGGGAAGCCTGAGGTAGAGCGTTTTCTGGAGGGGCGGTAGGGTAAAGGCCACCGCCAGAGCCGGAACGTAGCCGAAGAGGTAGCTCAGAGGTATCCTCAGCCCCCAGAGGCGGAGTATTCCTAAGAGCATAGTCTTTTTCGTGTGTCCAGCAGAGCTGAAGGTTCTGTTCACGACTATGAATATACCATTGAAGAAGGGAACAGAAACGAGGAAGTACTCAAGGACTATTTTGCTCTCGGCTATAACCGCGGGGTCGTTCAGGAAAACCCTGAAGATGGGCACGCGGAAGAGGCCTATTATCAGAACGGCCAGTCCGGCTATCGTGAAGTTCACCACCATCGTCCTCTCCGCTATCGCCTTGGCCCTTCCATACTTCCTCGCCCCAACGTTCTGGGCTATCATGGTTCCCATCGCCATGCTTATTCCCCTCGATATGCTCGTGAGGAAGTTGACGAGCCTCGTGGTTATGACGTAAGCTGCATAGGTTACATCCCCAAACCCCATGATTATCCTCGTGAGAACTACGAAGCCGAAGCTGTTCGCTGATTGTCCAACGCTCGCTGGCAGGCCAACCCTGAAGATTTTAGAGTAGAACCCAAGGTCGGGCTTTAGGTTCTCAACGCTCAGTCTGAGGCCTATCTTCCCTTTAAAGAGAATCCAGAGACCTATCGCCGAGCCGAGGGTGTTGGCTAAAATCGTCGCCAGCGCCGCGCCGGCAACGCCGAGCCTCGGGAATGGGCCGAGGCCGAAGATGAAAACCGGGTCGAGGACTATGTTGACGCTCACTGTGAGGAGGGTTATCTTCATAGGTGTTTTTGTGTCCCCCGCGGCCCTGCTAAGCGCCGAGAAGGCCATGTATGTGAAAGCGAAGGGAACGCCGAGAAAGATTATCGTCGCGTAGGTCTTCGCGTAGGGGTAGAGGGCGGGGGTTACCTTCATGAAGGCCAGCGCGTAGGGAAGTATCAGGAGGCTTAGAATTGCGGTGGCTGTTGCAAAGAAGAGCATGAGCGAGTACAGCGCTCCCGCGGAGCGGTTGGCCCTCTCGTATTCTCCGGCACCTATGTACTGCCCGACGAAGGCGAAGCCTGCCGTAACGAACCCCATACCGAGGGCCATCAGAGTCCCTATTATCGGCCACGTTACCCCCGGCGCGGAGAGGGCCTCCC
>NZ_JALUFF010000074.1 GCF_027052235.1 Thermococcus sp. | reverse complement strand
CATGAACACCTGTGGGGCCGTGTTTGTAGATTGCCCACTCAGGGTCCAAGTCGGGGTTCCGGAGAATGGAGTGGAGAGTATACCTCACGTTATCGAGCGAGAAGTGGAAGCCGAGGTTGGGGAGGTACAGGTCACCATCAATGGCCAGGACGCGGTATTCCTTAGAGGCGAGAACAGAACTGAGGTTTGCAGTAGTCGTCGTCTTACCTGCACCACCGCGCCCGGTAACAACAATAAGTGCCATAGTCAGCCCCTCCCATTCAAAGTTGGCGCCGGGAGATATAAGCCTTCCGATTTTTGGTGGGTTCGTTTTTCCCCGACCCCGTATGGAACTTCCTTTCCCTCCTCCGTTGCTCCGGCCACAAAAGGTTTATATCGTCCCCGTTAAGATATGGATTGTAAGGTTAAGGAGATGGTTGCCATGGCCGAGAAGATGCCGGCTATTATGAAGACGAAGCCCGCTTACGGCGCTGAACTCGTTGAAGTTGACGTTCCAAAGCCCGGTCCGGGCGAGGTTCTCATCAGGGTTCTCGCAACTAGCATATGCGGAACTGATTTGCACATCTACGAGTGGAACGAATGGGCCCAGAGCAGAATCAAGCCGCCCCAGATAATGGGCCACGAGGTTGCAGGTGAGGTAGTTGAGGTTGGCCCGGGCGTTGACACCCTCGAGGTGGGTGATTACATAAGCGCGGAAACTCACATCGTCTGCGGCAAGTGCTATGCATGCAAGCACAACCGCTACCACGTCTGCCAGAACACGAAGATTTTTGGAGTTGATATGGATGGTGTCTTCGCCACCTACGCGATAGTTCCGGCCCAGAACGCCTGGAAGAACCCGAAGGGCATGAAGCCAGAGTACGCTTCCCTGCAGGAGCCGCTTGGCAACGCGGTTGACACCGTTTTGGCCGGCCCCATAGCCGGAAGGAGCACCCTTATAACCGGTGCCGGTCCCCTAGGATTGCTTGGAATTACAGTGGCCAAGGCATCCGGTGCTTACCCTGTGATAGTTTCCGAGCCGAGCGAGTTCAGGAGGAACTTGGCGAAGAAGGTGGGTGCCGACTACGTCATCAATCCCTTCGAGGAGGATCCGGTCAAGGCAGTCATGGATATCACGGATGGAGCCGGAGTCGAGGTGTTCCTCGAGTTCAGCGGCGCTCCAAAAGCCCTCGAACAGGGCCTGGCTGCAACAACCCCTGGAGGGAGGGTTTCGCTGCTGGGCCTTTTCCCGAGGGACGTTTCGATAGACTTCAACAACTTCATAATCTTCAAGGCCCTTGAGATTCACGGCATAACCGGGAGGCACCTCTGGGAGACCTGGTACACGGTTTCCAGCCTCATACAGAGTGGCAAGCTGAACCTCGACCCAATAATCACCCACAGGTACAAGGGCTTCGAGAAATTTGAAGAGGCTTTTGAACTCATGCGCGCCGGAAAGACTGGCAAAGTCGTTTTCTTCCCCAAGGAGTGAGTTTCTCCTTTTCTTTCTCCACCGCAATTCTTAAGTAATTTCCCCCACATTCACCACGGGAGGTGGCAGTATGGAGCTAAGCTACCAGGAGAAACTCACGCTCATAAAACTCGCGGGGCTCAGGAAGGCGAAGTTCGAGGAGCTGGTAAGGGAAACCGGTCTCGACCAGGTCGCGGTTATGAGAGCTGTGTTAGGACTTCAGGCCAAGGGGCTTGCTAATCTCCACGAGAGGAGCGAAAAAGTTGCCGTTCTCACGGACACGGGAAGGGAGTACGCAGGGATAGGCCTTCCGGAGTGGAGGGCTCTAAAGGTTCTAAAAGAAAAAGGGAAGGTCACCCTGGACGATCTCTCCGAGGTTCTCAGCGAGGAGGAACTTAAACCCATAGTTGGCCTCCTGAGGAAGGAGGGCTGGGCGAGCGTTAGAAAGGAAGACGGAAAGCTCGTTCTGGAGATAACCGAGAAGGGTCTCAATGCTGGGGAGAGACCCATCGATAGGGCTTTGAAACTTCTCGCGGAGAAGGAAACCGTCTCCCTGAGCGAGATCCAGAAGTTCGTTCCAATTAAAGAGCTGAAGAGGAGGAAGATAGCCGAGGAAGAAACAGTTACGGAAAGGGAGGTTGAGATAACCCCTG
>NZ_JALUFF010000073.1 GCF_027052235.1 Thermococcus sp. | reverse complement strand
AATAGAAAAGTTTATTAAGTAGAAGCAACAACTACTAATCGGTGAAACCCATGTCGGAACACAACAGGCGGCTCGTTGAGCGGGCCGGTATAGACGTTGAGAAGCTCTTGGAAATGCTGCTGAAGGCTGCCGCGGCGGAGTTCACGACCTATTACTACTACACCATCCTGAGGAACCACGCTGCGGGCATGGAAGGTGAGGCCATAAAGGAGATTGTCGAGGATGCACGCATCGAGGACAGGAACCACTTTGAGGCCCTCGTACCGAGGATATACGAGCTCGGCGGGGAGCTGCCGAGGGACATCAGAGACTTTGCGGACATGGCCTGGTGCCGCGACGCCTATCTGCCGGAGGAGCCTACCATCGAGAACATTCTGAAAGTTCTCCTCGAGGCCGAGCGCTGTGCTGTGGGGGTTTACACGGAGATATGCAACTACACGATGGGCAAAGACCCTAGGACCTATGACCTTTCACTGGCAATACTCCACGAGGAGATAGAGCACGAGGCGTGGTTCGAGGAGCTTCTGACGGGCAAGCCGAGCGGCCACTTCAGGCGGAACAAGCCCGGCGAGAGCCCATACGTCTCGAAGTTCCTGAGGTGATTTTTCATTTTGTCAGGATTTCTTTGAAAAAAAGTTATGTAGGAAAACAAAAAACAGTTGGTGGTGATACCATGCTGGCAAAGTACCCGTTTGAACTCCCAAAGGACAGGCCTCTGACCAAGACCGAGATTGCTCAGGCCCTCCGCTGGGCCATCGAGGCCGAGCTCGACGCCATAAGCTTCTACGAGCAGCTGGCAGAGGGAATAGAGGATGAGAGGATAAGGCACATCTTTCTCGATGTTGCCAACGAGGAAAAGGAGCACTTTGGCGAATTTCTCGCGGCGCTCTTCGAGGTTGACGAAGAGCTCGCGAAGTACATGAAGGAGGGCTTTGAGGAAGTTGAGGAAGAGACGGGGATAAAGGTAAAGCTCTGAACTTTCTTTTTTGAGGTGGTTCCGTTGAAGGTTGCCGTCGTTACCGGAGCATCGAAGGGAATAGGGAGGGCCGTTTCCCTGGCCCTTGCCAAAGAGGGGTATTCCCTCGCCATCGGTGCCAGAAGCCTGGATCTTCTCGAAGAGGTGGCAGAGAAGACTAATGCGTTTTATTCCTTCCTCGATGTTTCAAAAGAGGACAGCGTGAATCAGTTTGCACAAAAAGTCTTGAAGAGATTTGGCCGGGTCGACCTTCTCGTGGCAAACGCCGGCATTGGAGTTGGGGGAAGGCTCGATGAAGTTTCCGACGAGGACTTCGAGAGGGTTCTACAAGTGAACACCCTCGGCCTGTGGAGGAGCATTAAGGCCTTTCTGCCAGCTTTGAAGAAGAGCCGGGGCCTGGTTATAGCGGTCACGTCCGACATATCTACCCGTCTCATCCCCGGCTCTGGCGCATACGTCGCCAGCAAATGGGCCGCTCGAGCCATACTCAGGACTTTTCAGATCGAGAATCCCGAGGTCAGGTTCCTTGAGCTCAGGCCGGGGGCGGTGGACACGCATTTCTACGGGAAACCGGGAAGGAGGCGCGAGGAGGGCTTCATGAAGCCCGAGGATGTGGCAGAGGTCGTTAGGGCGATTGTTCGGCTTCCCAATCACGTTCGAGTTGAGGAGCTCATGTTTCGGTCAATTTATCAGGATCCAGAATACTGAACTTCAGTAAAGGTTATTAGGCGTTGGAGCATAAGTTAAGACGGTGATGTCCATGTCTGAACCACTGGTGAAACACGCCTACGAGACCGAGAAGAAGGCAGCCTCCAGCTACACCGACGGTTTGAAGCTCATAAGGGGGCAGGGGCTGAGATACACCAAGGTTGAAGAGATCGTTGGAAGGATTGCAGTCGACACAGTTATCCACAAGCACCTGATGAAGGCAATCCTCGAGGCGCAGAAGGAGCTTGAGAAACTTTCTGGTGAGGGGCCGCTCTCGGAGGTCAAGGACGTTGAACTTTCCCCAGAGCAGAAGGCCCTCGTCAAGCGCTTCGCTGAGATGCACCTCGAGATAGAGAAGGACATGATTCAAACCTACGAGAAGATGGCGGAGAAGATGACCCACCCGCTCTTCAAGGGCATAGCCGAGGCCCT
>NZ_JALUFF010000072.1 GCF_027052235.1 Thermococcus sp. | reverse complement strand
GTATCTCGACCCTATCACGAATTCTGCGTTCCCTCCTATTATCGGCTCAAGAAGGCGAGGAATTTCATCAGGGTTATGCTGGCCATCTGCATCAAGCGTTACAACTACATTGTAACCCTTAGAAAGCGCATAGTCAAATCCAGTTTTGAGGGCCTTTCCTTTACCTAGATTATTCTCGTGCCGTATAACTTTGGCACCACAACCCTGGGCTATTTCAGAGGTTCTATCCGAGGAACCATCATCTACGACTAACACATCCCCATACTTCTTAGAAAGAGTAACCACTGAGCCTATCGTCAGCTCCTCATTGTAGGCAGGGATTACTACCAAAGTCCTCATAGTGTCCACCGGAATATGAAATTTTTTGTGAAGATTTTGAGTCAGTTTTATCTTCTTTGATGACATTACGCTCAAAGTATATACAGATTTTGATTAAAAATTAAACTCTTCCCACCCTTTTGTACATAAACCCTGCCTTTTTAGCTTTTTCTGGTTCTATCACGTTCCTGCCATCAACTATAATCCTGGTTCTAACTTGTTCTGCGATCTCATCCAGGTCCAGCTCCTTGAATTCCTTGTGATCGGCGGTGATAACGATCGCATCGATTCCTTCAAAGCCCTCCTTCCACTCTGCACCAAAGCGCTCTGCATCATCCTTCGTGCAGAGCGGATCGTAGGCGTAAACTCTAGCGCCCCACTCCTTGAGCTCTTCAATTATTGGTTTCGCGGCAGCCTTCATGAACTCCCTCACGCCTCCCCTGAACGTCAGACCCAAGACGAGAATGTTGCTCCCATTCACGGGCTTTCCTGCCTCGTTGAGCGCTTTGACCGTTAGTTCTACGACGTGATGCGGCATCGAGTCGTTTATCTCCCTCGCCGTTTTGGTAAGCCTTGGATTGGTCTTCTTGGCAAGGTTTATCACGAACCACGGGTAAACGGGAATGCAGTGGCCGCCCACTCCGGCTCCGGGCATGTGAAGGTGGCAGTATGGCTGTGTGTTTGCCGCCTGAAACACCTCCAGTGCATCCAAACCATGCTCCTCGCACCACATGGCCAGCTCGTTGGCCAAGGCGATGTTGACATCGCGGTAGACGCCCTCGAAGACCTTAACAGCTTCAGCAGCTTTTATTGAACTCATTGGGATGACGCCCTTCCTGTTAATGGTCTCGTAGATTCCGATTACCGCTTCCAGCGTTTTCTCATCGTTCGCTCCCACTATCTTCGGGTACTGGCCTGTTATGTCCCTGATAGCCGTGCCCGTCATCGTCCTCTCGGGAGCGTGGGCCAAGCCGAATTCTCCGAGCTTAAGCCCGGATTTTTCGAGGGTCGGAACTAAACTCTCGGTGGTTCCCGGGGGCATCGTGGCCTCGGTTATGACTATATCCCCCTTTTCGAGGCCTTGGCTTATCTTTTCCGCCACGTCGTAAACTGGGCCGAGCCTCATGTTGCCCCTCTCGTCCGTCAGAGTCGGCACGAGGATGACCATAACGTCCGCCTGTTTTGCCGCCCATACCCCATCGGTGGTCGCCTTCAGTCTCCCTGCTTTAACGTTCCGCTTTACCAGCTCGTCAAGGCCGGGTTCCTCCTTAACGTGGTTCTCCCCGCGGTTGATGGATTCAACCACTCTCTCGTTGATGTCCACACCGATGACGTTGGCACCGTGATCCGCGAAGACTGCCGCCAAAGGAAGGCCCATTTTACCCATCCCGTACACTGCTATTGTAAATTTGCCCTTTTGAAAGGCTTTTTTTACCTCCTCCCGGTTTAATCCAATGAGCTTCATTCTTCCACCCCCAGAACCCTTCCACTCTTTGCACTCTCCTGGGCTAAAAGGGCCACCTTAAGAGCGTGAAGACCAGCCTCTCCATCGACTATCGGCCTCGTACCTTTCTCAACGCACTCTATGAAGTGTTCAATCTCATTCCGGAGGGGTTCCCTTTTTTCTATCTTGGCCTCCTTTATCCATTCGTTGTTGTAAAGCTTGAGGTTTTGTTCAATGTAATCCATGTACGCTATCCCCCCCGTTCCGACCACGTTTAGGGTCCTCGTCTTGTGGGGGGTGAGCCAGTTGGTCTCGACTATTCCCGTACCATCATCGAAGCCGAGGGTTATGAGGGCGTGATCCTCCACTCCTGCAG
>NZ_JALUFF010000071.1 GCF_027052235.1 Thermococcus sp. | reverse complement strand
ATTCCATTTTTGGAACAAATTTTTAAAAGATGTGGAACAAAATTGTTCCAGGGGAATGAAAGATGAACTGGGACTCAATAAGAAACGCTATCCTTGACGGAAAGCCGGTCGTTCTCATCGACGATAGAAGAGAATTTGAGGCCGATTTGGTTTACCCGGCCGAGATAGCCTCGCCTGATGTTGTAAACTTCATGCTCTCGATGAAGGGCCTCCTCTGCCTCACGATGGACATGGACGGGGCCCTGAAAAGGGGCTTCTTCCCCCTGCCGAGCAAGGAGGGCGAGACTAACTTTTTGATCCCCGTTGACTACAGGGAGAACTTCACGGGTATAACTGCCGAAGAAAGAGCCCTAACGGCCAGAAAACTGGCTGAGGGCCTCTCCATTGAGCACTTCAGGTATCCGGGTCACCTCCACCTGCTCGGAGGAGTGGGCCTGAACAGGCGGAGAGGGCATACCGAGGGCTCGCTTGAGCTCATGGAAATCCTCGGCTTCAAGAGGTACGCCCTCATAGTCGAGATACTCGACGAAAAAGGGGACTCCCACAACAGGGAATACGCGCTAAAGCTCGCTGAAGAGCATGATTTGCCGGTTGTAAACATCGACGACGTCTGGAAGGAGTTCGTAAAGAGGAAACAGCTGATTAAGGTTTACGCCAACGCGAAGTTGCCAACACGCTACGGCGAGTTCAGGATAATAGCCTTCGACAACGAGCTGGACTTCAAGGAGCACGTTGCAATAGTCAAGGAACCCTACGGGGAAGTCCCGCTCGTAAGAATTCACTCCAAGTGCCTCACCGGCGATACCCTTGCCTCGCTTAAGTGCGACTGTGGAAGCCAGCTGGCCAACGCGCTGAGGATGATAGCCCAGGAAGGTGGCATACTCCTCTACATGGATCAGGAGGGAAGGGGAATCGGCCTGAAGGAGAAGATAAAGGCCTACGAGCTTCAGGATAAAGGCCTCGATACGGTTGAAGCCAACGAGGCTCTCGGTCATAGGGCCGACGAGAGAACCTACGAGAGTGCTTTCCAGATGCTCAGGGCATTGGGCGTTTCAAAGGTCAGGCTCATAACCAACAACCCGGCGAAGGCCAAAGCCCTGGAGGAGTTCGGGATTGAGGTGGTTGAAATCGTCCCCGCTCCTCCTGAGGTTACCGACTACAACAGAACCTACCTGAAGGTGAAGGAAGAAAAGCTCGGCCACAGGCTTCCGGTGAAGGTTTGAATAATTATGTATTTCGCAATATTACAAACTTACAAAAATGGTGGTGAAAATGGAGGTTAGAACCTTTGAGGGCGGTTTTGACGGAAAGGGCCTTAGGATGGCGGTTGTCGTAGGGCGCTTCAACGACCTCCTCACAGGGGAGATGCTTGAAGGGGCTTTGGACTGCTTCAGGAGGCACAGCGTCGATGCAGTTGACGTCGTAAAAGTTCCAGGTTCCTTCG
The DNA here is from genome assembly GCF_027052235.1 of Thermococcus sp. NCBI lineage: Archaea > Methanobacteriati > Methanobacteriota > Thermococci > Thermococcales > Thermococcaceae > Thermococcus > Thermococcus sp. The sequence continues at coordinate 6,527 of NZ_JALUFF010000071.1, read as the reverse complement.
AGATACCTTTCGTTGCCAAAAAACTCGCCGAAAGCGGAAGGTACAACGCGGTTTTAGCGCTTGGAGCCGTCGTCAGGGGAGAAACGAAGCACTTCGACCTCGTTGCCAGCGAAGTTGCAAAGGGCGTCGCCAACGTTTCCCTCCAGACTGGAGTCCCGGTAATCTTTGGTGTCATAACCGTTGAGGACGAACTCCAGGGTCTCAACAGGGCAGGTATAAAGGCCAACAAGGGCTTCGAGTACGCCATGGCGGCGCTTGAGATGGCCAACCTGATGAGGAAGCTGAGGGACTGATCTTTCCTTTTCCCTTTGCTGAGGCAAGTGGCACATCTTTTCTGCTTTATGATGCTCTCCCAGCTAAGAAAGTGTTAAAGAGGACAAACCGGATTCACAATGAGGTGATAGCATGGTAGCCCCTGATAAGCCGCTGCCCTACGTTGGTGTAACACCCATCCAGATCGTCACGGCAATTGTAATCCTGGTCGTCGGCTGGATTGTTACAAAGATAATAACAGCCTCCTTCAAGCGCGGGCTGAGGAAGACGAGACTCCCCGACCTCGTCGTGGAGTTCCTTACCAAGTTTTTCAGCGCCCTGCTGTACGTTGCCGTGCTGCTTCTCGCGGTCAGGGCCCTTGGAATTGGAGTTGGTTCAGTAGTGCTGGGCCTCTCCGCGGTGATAGGCCTCATCCTGGGCTTCGGGATGCAGGACACACTCACGAATCTCGCCTCTGGTATGTGGATAGTCGTACTGAGGCCCTTCGACATCGGAGATGTGATCACGGTAGGAGGGCACACCGGAAAGGTCACGTCGATTGGCATTATGAACACAGAGCTTCTGACGGCAGACAACGTTTTTGTCGCGATACCCAACAGGCTCGTCTGGGGCAGCCCCATAATCAACTACACGAGAATGCCAACCAGAAGGGTAAGTGTTGACGTTGGCATTGCCTACGGCACCGATCTCGACAGAGCGATAAAGCTGGCGATGGAGCTCATGAAAAATCACCCCAAAATCCTCAGTGAACCTGAGCCAACGGTAGTTATAACCGCCCTCGCCGACTCTTCAATAAACCTCCAGCTGAGGGCCTGGACGAAGACCGAGGACTACTGGACTGTAAAAGGCGACCTCACCAGGGGCATCTACGAACTCTACACTAGGGAGGGAATAGAGATACCCTTCCCGCAGATGGACGTCCACATCAAAGAGATGCCAGGGCAAAGTTAGGGAGCAGCCTCAACCTCCCAGCTCTTTTTATTTTCCACAACCCCTATTGAGAGAACCTTATGCTTGAAAGGAAGCTTAAGGACCTCCGAGGCGAGTTCTCCGGCAGAGCTGAAGTCGTTTAGGGCAATTTCGATGAAGCCATCCACGTTGTAAGTGGCCGTAACGAATGCCCTCTTTTCTTTCAGCCTAAGCTCCCTCACCCAGAGCCCCTCTTTACCGACGAAGCCGAGCCAGCCCCGCTCGCTCCCGCGCTCTACGACTCCAGCTATCCTCGGCGTGCTGTATTCGTCCCTCTCGTAGTCCATCGCATCGAGAACGTGAACCAGAGCCTTCCTCGGCTTCTCCCACTCAAGGGCCTGGAAGATAAAGTCCGTGTGGAGGCCGTTGGTAACCACCGTGTACCTCTCGTTTGCCCTCACCACCGGGTAGCTCACGTAGGGGTTGTCCGTCTCGGTCTGGTTGATGATGTAGGCGGCGTTGGCCTTGATTAAGGCCTTCCTCTTTGGAAAGGAGCGGGAGCAGAGAAGGTAGAAGGCGAAGGGTTTGCCGTTCATCAGGCCAATTCCGAGGGTTCTTCCAGTGTAGGTCAAGCTACCACCTCCCCAAGCCTGTCCTCCTCAAGGGCTAGCCTTATCTCCCGCGCTATCCTCCTTCCAACGCTCATCGGCTCCTCCCAGTAGAGCCGTCCGTACCAGTGGAGGGCGTTGCTTCCTCCGTCTATCCGCGAGGCGAAGCCAATGGCCCTGAATTCCCCGTCGTAGTCAAAGTGCAGGGCGAAGGGGCCGATTATCCCTGGCGGTTCAAGCTTTTGCATGGCCTCGACGAAAGCCAATCCGTAGTCGTAGAGCCTCGGCAGGAGCGATTCCCTTAAAGCGACGCCGACGTTGCCCGTTATCGTGTAGGAAAGCGGTTTAACAGGCCAGCGGGCGTTTCCGTCCGCTATAACCACCCGCTCGTCAACGCCGAGCAGTTCGAGCCGTTCCAAAATCGGCGAGTGGAAGAAATGGGCGTAGAGGTAAACGCCGGGGATGAAGCGCTCCACACGGTAGTTGCCATCAACGCCCTCCAGCCTTTCCTCAAGCTCTTCTCCTTTGGCGATGAAGTGTCCGCTACCGCCCCTCGGCCCCTCAAGGCGGACGAAGTAAAGCTCGTTCGGCTTAACCTCTTCAGGCTCGACAACCTCAACGCGTGGTATTCCAGCTTTGTCGAGGGCCTTATCTTGAAGCTCAAAGGTTGTCTCCCACTTGAGGAAGCGCCTGTTGCCGAAGAACCTTGCATTAGCCCTTTCTATTGCGTCAATGCCGAGATAAGCCACGAAGGAGCCGTGAGGAACCACTATCCCTTTGTCGTTGAGAACCGCGCTCATATCCTCCCTTATCAAAAGCTCGTCCGCGAGCCTCGTGGAGGCGTAGAAGGCCTTTCTCCCGGGCTTCACGTAGAGCCTCGTCCTAAAGCCCTCGTCCTTGGCTCCGAGGAGAATCTGAAGGGAGGAATGGGAAGCTATCGTCGAGATTATCATCCAATCACCTCCAGCAGTTCTTCCCGGGTTAGAATCCTCCCATCTTTAGCAACGCGCATCGTGTCTCCGCTCAGCTCGTCTATGACTAGAAGCTCTCCGTTCAGCCTGCCGAACTCAAGTTTGAAGTCAACCAGCCGAAGGCCCTTTGAGGAGAAGAACTCCCTCAGGATTCCTGCCACCTTTCTTGTCGTTTCCTTCATATTCTTGACCTCTTCCCTGTTCGCGATCCCGAGGGCGACTACTGCATCTTCAGCTATCAGCGGGTCGTCGAGGCGGTCATCCTTCAGGGTGAACTCGACTATTCCCAAAGGCTGGAACGGTTTCACCCAGCCTCCGTATCTCCTCAGGAAGCTCCCGTAGGCGAGTTCGCGGTAGATAACCTCAAGCGGTATCTTTTCAGCCTTCAAAAAGCGGGCCTTCCTCTCGTCAATCCTCCCAATGAAGTGCGTCTTTATCCCGTTCTCTTCTAGGAGCTTGAAGAAGAACTCGGTCTGCCTCAAAACAACACTCCCCTTTCCGGTCTTTTCGCCGATAACCTCGTTGCTCCCGCTGTCTTCCTTCCCTTCTCTGCCGAGGACTGTGTCCTTGAAGTGGAAAATGAGGTAAGGACCGTCCTCGTAGACGTCCTTTGTTTTACCGGAGTAGAGGAGCCTCAAGCTCTCACCCCTTCTGCAGCATGTCGTTGATGAGCTTTATCGCGCAGAGGTCACCGCACATCGAGCAGGCCTCTGTTTTGGTCGGCCTCTCCTTTCTTATCTCAATGAACCGCTCTTTATCCTGGCTCAGCTCGAACTGCTCGGCCCAGTTGAGCTTTCCTCTCGCTAAGCTCATGAGGTAGTCCCTCTTAAAGTCGGCCTCGAAGCGGGTTAGGTTTACCGCGTGGGCCGCTATCTTCGCCGCTATGACTCCCTGGCGGACGTGCTCGACATCGGGAAGGCCGAGGTGCTCTGCCGGCGTTACATAACAAAGGAAGTCCGCGCCGTTTAGAGCTGCTATTGCACCGCCTATTGCAGCGGTGATGTGGTCATAACCCGGAAAGATGTCCGTGACGAGAGGCCCTAGGACGTAGAAGGGAGCGTTGTCCGTCGCTATCTTTGCCAGCTTTACCTGCGCCGCTATCTGGTCTATTGGTACATGTCCGGGCCCCTCGACCATCGTCTGAACTCCCGCTTCCCTCGCCCTCCTCACGAGCCTCCCGAGGGTATATAGTTCGGCTATCTGGAGTTCGTCTCCTGCGTCAGGTAATCCACCGGGCCTCAGGCCATCGCCCAGGCTGAGAACAACGTCGTACTCCTTAGCAAGCTCCAGCAGGTAGTCGTAGTCCCTGTAGAACGGGTTCTCCTCGCCCCAGTGGAGTATCCATGCCGCCAAAAACGTCCCCCCGCGAGATACCATGCCGACAACGCGCTTTGTCCTCTTCATCTTCTCGACGACTTCCCTGGTGACGCCGACGTGGATCGTCGTGTAGTCAACTCCATCTCTAAAGTGCTTCTCCACAGCCTTCCATATGTCCTCCTCGCTCATCTCGATGATGGCCTTTCCCTTAGCGAGCATCTCCTCTGCGGCCTGATAAATCGGAACGGTACCGATTGGCACGTCAACGGCGTGCATTATGGTTTTCCTGATCTCGTCAAGGTCTCCGCCGGTGGAGAGGTCCATTATGGTGTCGGCGCCGTATTTGACGGCCGTCTTGGCCTTCTCTATCTCGGCCTTAACATCAACAATATCGCGAGATGTCCCTATGTTCGCGTTCACCTTAACGCGGACAACGTTGCCCACAGCGACGGGCTTAACCCAGTCGTGCTTAACGTTGCGGAAGATTACAGTATGGCCCTTCGCTATGCTCCTCCTGAGCTTTTCCGGGCTTATCCCTTCCCTCTCAGCTACGAACTTCATCTCCTCGGTTATCTCTCCCCTCTTCGCGGCCTCAAGCTGGGTCATTCTCATCACCCGGTTTTAAAACCAGTTTATAACAAAGTTTTTAAATTTCAAAACTAGATTTTGACCGCGGCTTAAAAGGTTTTTGGGCCTCAAACGAAAAACTTTTTAAAATCGTAAATATTACCAATCATTGAGGTGATTTAATGAAAAAACTAATAATAGCAACATTAGTAGGTCTAAGCTTAGTACTAACAGCGGTCTCAGCCGCGTTGCAGATTCCTATAACCTCAACGGAGTATGCGGGGATGAAGGTCGAATATTACAGGGGCATGTTTTTCGGCCCGTCCTTTGAGGTCGAGCTACCAACCAGCGACCCAGCGACGGTCACGGTCTCACTTCTCATGCCCAACGGCTCTTTGATAGATCTTGGAGTTTATTCGGGCAAGGGCAAAATCTCAATAGACTTCCGCCGGATACTTTATGCTATGCGTGAATGGGATAGATACCTAAGAACAGAAGGCATAAACCCCGATAGTGTTAAACCTTCACTGCTTCTGCTGGGGACTACTGTCGACAGAGACGGCAATCTAAACTACTTCATGAAAACAATCCCCCTCAACATTGATAGAATAGTATCGAGAATGAGAGTTAAAGTCCAGCTCGACAATTCGGCATCGGGCAGGATTTATAGCAGGAGAGAAGTTGAGAAGATCCTCAAAGATTCCAAAAGAGTAACCTCAAGGGAAATTGTAGGCGCGTCTACCGGCGGCTCATCTCTCTTAGAATCTTCATGTTCACCTATTTTCTACGAGGGCGGCGACCGGACATGGTACTGCTTTGAGTGGTTCCACGAGAAGACACTGGGCAGGGCCAGCATTATTCCAGTAGCCGCTTTCCAAGTGACTGGGGACACTGATAAAGTGAATAGTATTTTTATCTCCCTTAATTACGACTCAATATCGGATAACAATGCAGAATTGGCTTTTTCTGCAGTGGGAGCTATCGAGAAAGGGGGCGTTAGCGGCTCGGTAGAAGGAAAGATTCTTGGCTATTCATACACAATAGACAGAAGGTCACTCAGAATTCCAGAATCAACAGTTAAGATATGGGGTTCGGAGTTAACATCACCTTCTGTTATTGGGGCCGGAGTTAGGGGAAGTGCTGTATTTGCAAAGTATCAACTCTATAGAGTTGATTATGTTAACGGAGAAGTCTGGAACAAGAAGCCTCTAGACACCTACGCTTATGTGGTTCTTGGAAAACCCGATGAAAATGACATGCATTTAAGGAAATTCGTTGAAGCAGGATGGCCAAGTAGAACTGGTGGGCCAATGAGCAGAACCATGTGGTTTGTACATTGGTATTGGGATACTAAAGGCAATATAGAGAGCACGGGAGGAATCCTCACCAATACCTACTACTTTGGTCACAGGGTAGACACCCTTCCACTGTTTTCGGCTTCGGCGCCGGTGTTGGGTGTTATTGGAAGTGGAAACACAAAAGTTACACCTTTTACCTTGGCGATTGGTGTGGGGTTAACCAAAGAAACAAGAACGTCTTCATTGGTCAGCCTCTCATTGGCACTAAAAGAAACGTACAAAGACACCAACGTTCGTCTCACGATATACTCTAGCAAGGTTAGGCTTGAGTACAAGGGCAGGAAATATCCCCTCACGGGAATGTTTGGTGATATCTTCATACCTGGGAGTTCAGGGTACAATCCTCCCTGTGATCCACACAATAGGTACTGTCCCACAGAGAACCCTGAAAACCCAACAGGTCATTGATTTCCGCCATCCCTTCTGATTTTATTATGGTCTAAAGCTGATTTCTAAAACCAGTTTATAACAAAGTTTTTAAATTTCAAAACTCAGTTTTGAACGCGGCTTAAAAGGTTTTGGGT
>NZ_JALUFF010000070.1:306-8016 GCF_027052235.1 Thermococcus sp. | reverse complement strand
GGTCTTCGGGGCGAGCTACTGGACGAGGCTTAGGAGGATAGTCTTTCCGATGCTCAAGCCCAGCATACAGAGTGCCCTCATAATAAGGACACTCTTCGCGATGCAGATCTTCGGTGTCGTCTGGATTCTGGCCGGGAGAGACATTCCAGTTCTCGCCGGAGAGGGCTTCTACCAGCTGACGGTCATCAAGGACTACGGCGTGGCGTCAATCTACGCGCTCATCATAGCGGGTCTCTCAATCCTCTTCGGGGCTCTCTACGTTAAGTTCCTGAGGGCGGAGTACCTGGAGGTGATGAGATGAGGGACGAGACGGTCTACACCCTCAAGAAAATCGGCTTCTACACGGTGATATTCACCGCCGTCGCGTGGATACTCATACCGATAATAGTCTCCTTCCTATACGGCTTCACAACGAAGGCCGACTACTACAACCCCGACCTGGTACTCCCCCACCACTACACGACCGAGTACGTCAGGGTAATCCTCTTTACACTCGGGGCGTGGGATGGAATAAAGAACAGCGTCATCGTGGCGACGCTCACCATAATCATAAGCTTCGTCCTCGGCATTCCGGCGGGCTACTCCATAGCGAAGTTCGTCTTTCCGGGTAGAGATACTATAAAGCTCTCCATAATAGCCCTCAGGATGTTCCCAATCCCGGTCATGGCGATACCGCTTATAGTCCTCTACATCAGGCTCCATCTAGCCGACACGCTCCTCGGTGTTGCTCTGGCGCACACCGCGATGGCCCTGCCCTTCGTTGTCTTAATAACCTCAAGCATATTCGCGGGCGTCTCGAAGGAGTACGAGGAAGCCGCGATGGTCTTTGGGTTAACGAGGCTCGGCTCTTTCCTCAAGATAACCCTCCCGCTGGCTTTACCCGGACTTGCAGCTGCGGCAATGTTCACCTTCGTCATGAGCTGGAACGAGGTGTTCGTCGCCTCGGTCTTAACCCTGACCCATAGGACGCTGCCGGCCCAGATACTCTCAATAATGGCGGGCTCCAGCGGCGGTGCTGCACCTGACTACTACAAGTTCGCGGCTGCATTCATAATGACCCTGCCGGCGATGCTGTTCATCTTCTTCGCAAGGAAGTATCTCGTGACGATGTGGGGTATAACACTCAAGTGAGGTGTTTGTATGGTTGAAGTTAGGCTTGAAAACGTCACAAAAAGGTTTGGAAATTTTGAGGCCGTCAAGAACCTGAACCTCAAGGTCAGGAACGGCGAGTTCCTCGTCCTCCTCGGGCCCAGTGGCTGTGGAAAGACCACAACCCTGAGGATGATATCCGGACTGGAGACGCCGACGGAGGGGAAGATATACTTTGGCGACAGGGACGTTACGTATCTTCCCCCGAAGGACAGGAACATCTCGATGGTCTTCCAGAGCTATGCAGTGTGGCCCCACATGACGGTCTACGAGAACATAGCCTTCCCCCTGAAGGTGAAGAAGTACCCGAAGGACGAGATAGACAGGCGCGTTAAATGGGCGGCTGAGCTACTCCAGATAGAGGGCCTCCTCGACCGCTACCCCGGACAGCTCTCCGGCGGTCAGAGACAGCGTGTCGCCGTTGCGAGGGCCATAGTGGTTGAACCCGACGTTCTGCTCATGGACGAGCCTTTGAGCAACCTCGATGCAAAGCTCCGCGTAATGATGCGCGCTGAACTAAAGAAGCTCCAGACCAAGCTGAAGGTTACCACGATATACGTCACCCACGACCAGGTCGAGGCAATGACTATGGGAGACAGGATAGCAGTTATGAACCAGGGCAGGCTCCTTCAGGTCGGCCCCCCGACTGAGGTCTACCTCAAGCCCAACTCCCTCTTCGTGGCTACCTTCATAGGCGCCCCCGAGATGAACATAGTTGACGCCACGGTCGTTGAAAAGGAGGACGGCTTATATCTCGAAGGGAGTGGCTTCAGGCTGAGGCTTCCCGAGGATTTCAAGGAACTTCTCAAGGACTACATCGGTAAGGATGTTTACCTCGGCATAAGGCCCGAGCACATGACGGTCAAGGGAGTCTCGACCCTTGAGCACGTGAGCAGAACCGCGGAGATGGAAGGGGTTATAGACTTCGTCGAGGCCCTCGGGACGGACACCATAATCCACGTCAAGGTGGGCGACAACCTCATCAAGGTGAAGCTCCCAGGCCATATACCGCTCCCGGTCGGGGATAAGATTAAAATAGAAGTTGACCTTGACAACATCCACGTCTTTGACAAGAAGACCGAGAAAGCGGTAATCTGAGGAGTGCCTATGGAGGAGAGGGAGGTTAGGGCCCGGCTGAAGGAGCTTGGACTGAACGAGTACGAGGTTAGGGCCTACCTTACCCTTTTGAAGAACGGCCCCCTCACCGCTGGAGAACTGGCAACGCTCTCCAAGGTGCCCCAGCCGAGGATATACGACGTGGTAAGGACGCTCATGGCGAAGGGCTTCATCACGACGACACCCGGCAGGCCGATGAGGGTCATACCCCTCAGTCCGGAGAAGGTCGTCGAGGCCATAAGGAGGCGCTACAACGAGAGGCTTGAGGAGCTCAAGGGCGAGCTTGAGAGAATCTACACCCCCCACAGGGAAGTGGGGAGCGTAACGGTGATAAAGAGCCGTATAACCTTCGAGGAGCACCTTGAGGAGGCCATAGAGAACGCAAGGCACCACATAAGCATTGCCCTTCCCATCGGCCTTCTCGCGAGGGTTGGGGAGGAGCTGAGGAAAAAGAAGGCCGAGAAGGTCGTCGTCCACCTCTTCGTCTACGGTTCGGGGGAAGTGCCCCCGGTGGCGAACGAGATAAGAACCCGTGAAGTCCCCGATCCCATACTCGTCATTCAGGACAGGGAGACTGGCATTTATCTCCCCTACGAGGCCCTCGGCTCGGGTAGTTCGCTCCACGGCTACGGTCTGATAATAAGGGACAACCACCTCCTCTTCATGCTCGACCGCTACTTCTACCACGCCCTCTGGCCGACAGGGAAGGTAGTTTACAGGGAGGAGAGGAAGCTTGAGTTGCCCAAGGAGTACATTCACATCCGCGACCTCGTTGACGACATCAGGGACTTCGGCCTGAAGGGCGCTAGGGTCGAGGTCTTCGGGAAGTTCACCCGCTCAAAGGTTCCCGTTCACATAAAGGGCAGGGTAGTGGACTTCTTCGAGAGCGAGGGCAGGGTTATCTCGAACATAACGGTCGAGACCGACGAGGGCCAGAGGTACGTGATAGGAGGCTGGAACGCGTCCCTTGAGGACGTTGAGGCCGAGAGGATAATTCTTTTGGGCTGAGGTGTTTTGATGGACGCCAAGGAACTTGCACTCACGATAATGGACGAGGCCATAAAGAGCGCCGACCCCTACACCGCCGTCAGGAGGAACCTGAAGGTCAAAAACGGGAAACTCGTGGTTTCCTCAGAGGAGTTCGAGGTTAAGGGCAGTGTTTACCTCCTCGCCTTTGGAAAGGCGGCATGTACCATGTCAAGGGCCGTCCTTGAGCTTCTCCCCGTGGAGGAAGGCCTTATAGCGACGAAGTACGGCTACGCGGAGAACTGTCCCAGAACGCGGGGGATCAAGGTTATCGAGGCCGGACACCCTGTTCCGGACGAAAACTCCCTTTTAGCCGGAAAGCTCGGCCTTGAGCTGGCTGAGAAAGTCGGGGAAGATGATATCCTCCTCGTCCTCATCTCGGGGGGCGGTTCGGCCCTCTTCCTCCTCCCGGAGGACGGGATAAGCCTTGAGGACAAAATAAGGACGAACGAGCTCCTCCTTAGGAGTGGTGCAAGGATATACGAGATAAACACGGTGAGAAAGCACATCTCAAAGGTCAAGGGCGGAAAGCTCGCGAAGCGCGTTAGGGGAACTGTGATAAGCTTAATCCTCTCCGATGTGGTCGGAGACAGGCTTGAGGCTATAGCCTCAGGCCCGACGGTGAAAGACCCCACGACGTTTCAAGATGCCTACAGGATTTTAAAGCTCTACAACGTCTGGGAGAAGCTGCCCGAGAGCGTTAGGAGGCACATCGAGCGCGGTCTGAGGGGAGAGGCTGAGGAGACGCTGAAGGAGGACTTACCTAACGTCCACAACTTCATCGTGGGGAGCGGCAGAATCGCCTGCGAGAGGGTTAAGAAGAAGGCGGAGGAGCTGGGATACAACGCCGAAATCCTGACGACGACCCTCGAAGGGGAAGCGAGGGAGGTGGCGCTCGCAATAGGCTCCATCGTTGAGGAGGTTTCCGCCTACAACAGACCAGTGAGAAAGCCGGCAGTCCTGATTGCTGGAGGAGAGTGGACGGTCACGATAACTGGAGATGCAGGCCTCGGAGGGCCGAACCAGGAGTTCGCCCTGAGCGTTGCCCGGAAGATAGCGGGCCTCAACGCCGTTGTTTTAGCTGTGGACACAGACGGAACCGACGGGCCGACCGATGCCGCTGGCGGAATAGTTGACGGAGAAACCCTTGAAAGGCTGAAAGAAGCTGGGATCGATGTCGAGGAAGTCCTCAAAAGGCACGACGCCTATCACGCCCTCGAAAAGGTCGGGGCCCTACTCAGGACAGGCCCTACAGGAACGAACGTTAACTCGCTCGTCATCGCGGTGATTCCGGAGAAATGAGCGGGGGGCTTTAAGGTGGGCCTGGAGAAGCGCGAGCTTGTGAGGAAGCTCTGGCACGTCTCTCCGGGAATCCTTGGGGCGCCCATAATACTTTTCACGCCTAAGTGGGTCACCCTCATCGTCGTCTGGTCGCTGGCCCTTCTCTACACCCTCCAGCACCTCAAGCTCCGCCGGGGCTGGTCGTTCACGGTTCCCATAGCTGATCTAAGTTACAGAACGATGGCGAGGGAGGACGAGGGGGACAACTTCCTCGGGAGCTTCCTCTTCTGGGTCACGATGGGAATCGTCTGCACGGTCTTTCCAAAGCTGGCGGCCCTCTCGGCCCTCTGGGTCTCCACCTTCGGCGACTGCTTCAACGCGATAGTTGGCCAGACCATCGGAGGGCCCAAAATCCCATGGAACGGGCGGAAGACTCTCGCCGGGAGCTCGACGATGTTTTTGGTTTCCCTTCTGGCCCTCTGGGGTTCGTACAAGGTTCTATCCTTAGACCCCTCGTGGGGCATAATCGCCGGCACGGCCTTTATGGCGACGCTCCTCGAAAGCCTTCCCCTGCAATCGGCCTACGACGAGTTCACGGTTCCCTTCTCAACGGCGTTCCTGCTCTGGCTCGCCTACGGCGGTTCACTGCTCTCCCCCTTCTGGTGACTAAAGTTTAACGAACTCCCAGCCCCTCTGGTGGGTCTCTATTCTCTCAGCCTTCACTCCAAGCCTTTTTATCTCCTCCCTCAGCTCCCGCAGGAACTTCCGGAATTTTTCCTCGTCGGTAAGAACGGCGTAGCTCTCCGGATACTCCTCGCGGAGAAGCCTCCGGAAGTTCCTCCCCGAGGCGCGGAGGTTGAGGACCTCAAAGAAGTAATAACCGGCGAAGTCCCGGGTTTCCTCAACAACCGCCCCCACGTCGCTCACCCCCGGAATTATCGGGCTGACGAAGGCGTAGGTCTTTAACCCCGCATCGTGGAGCTCTTCCAGGGCGCTTACCCTTGCCCTGTGAACCGGGGCGAGAGGTTCAAAAAGCCTCTTCTCTCTTCCCGTGAAGCCGTTTATAGTCATGCCAATCTCTATCGAGCGGAAGAGCTTAAAGAGGTCGATATCGCGCGTAACCAGTGGCGACCGGGTGAGGATTGAGAGCTCGTTCCTCTTGTCCATATACTGAAGAACCCTCCGAGTGAGCTTCATCTCCGCCTCCAACGGCTGGTAGGGGTCGCTAACGGTGGACATAACGACCTTTCCCTCAACGCGCTTTCTGGCCAGCTCGGGCGCGTTAGTCTTCACCTCAACCCATGTTCCCCACTCGCCGTAGTCCTTCCACCGGGTTAAAAAGCGGGCGTAGCAGTACCTGCAGGCAAAGGCACAGCCGACGTACTGGTTCACGCTCCAGCTCACTCCCGGAATTCTTGAGCGGGTGTATAGGCTCTTGGTCTTCTTCCTGATGACCCGAAGGTTCATAAGGCCCAATTCTCAAAATTCCTTAAAAGGTGATGGGATGGACATCGAAGTCCGCCGGAGGCCCGTGAAATACGCGCGCATCGAAGTGAAGCCGGACGGAAAGGTTATCGTTACCGCCCCGGAAGGTTACGACGTTGGCTCTTTCGTCGAGCGCCACAGGGGCTGGCTTGAGGCCAAGCTCGGCGAGATAGATGGATTGAGGGAGGTAGCAGAGAAGGGCTTTCCCATAGACGGGGAGTTCTATCAGGTCATCAGGGGAAGAAAAGCGAAGGTTCACGAGAGGTTCAGGACGGTCGTCTTCTCGGCTTATCCAGACGAGACTCTGGCCGAGCTTAAGGCCTATCTCAGGCCAAAGATACTCGCACTTGTTAGTGGGTACTCTCAGAGGATGGGCGTTTCTCCCAAAAAGGTCTTCATCAGGCACCAGAGGAGCAGGTGGGGGAGTTGCTCTTCAAGGGGCAACCTCAACTTCAACGTTCGCCTCGTTTCGGTTCCGCCGGAGCTTAGGGAGTACGTTGTTGTTCACGAGCTGGCCCACCTGAAGTTTCAGGAGCATTCAAAGGCCTTCTGGGATTTTGTTGGGCGCTTTTACCCAGATTACCGCGAGGCCAGGGAAGAGCTGAGAAAGTGGTGGAGCATCATAGAGCTCAATCCCTACTGGAGGTGGCTCGGTGGGGGCACTTAAGCTCCTCGCCCTGCTGGCGGATGAGGTTCTGGTAGTAGCTCTCTTCCTCCTGCTCTTCCCCCAGCTTGGCCTTAGAGTTCCCCTCTGGGCAACTCTGCTCTTACTTGCAGTTCTTCTAGCTAAAGACATTGCGGTTGCACCCTACGTTCTCAGGGGAGGCCTTGAGAGAAAGCCCGAAGTCGGCCCCGAGAGCCTAATAGGGAAGACTGCGATTGTCCTTGAAGACCTCAATCCTGAAGGCATCGTCAAGGTTGAGGGCGAGCTCTGGCGTGCCCTCTGCCTGAACGGAAAAGCCAGTAGAGGGGATAGAGTCTTGATCGTGGGCGTTAGGAGAACTACGGTTCTCGTGGAATTGCCGGAAATCAACAGAGCTCGGTAGAGATTTAAAGGTTGACTTCCATTCCCCTCGGGTGGTAGAATGGTGAGGACAACCCCCGTTGACAGGCTCAGCGATGAGGACATCAGGGAAATCCTGACGAAGTACAGGAAGATAGCCCTCGTTGGAGCATCTCCAAAGCCGGAACGCGACTCGAACGAGGTGATGCGCTACCTCCTTGAGAATGGCTACGAGGTCTACCCGGTGAACCCGCGCTATGACGAAATCCTCGGGAGGAAGTGCTATCCCAGCGTCCTTGATATCCCGGACGAGGTTGAAATCGTTGACCTCTTCGTAAGACCGGAGTTCACGATGGACTACGTGGAGCAGGCGATAAAGAAGGGGGCAAAAGTAGTATGGTTCCAGTTCGGGACGTTCAGCGAGGAGGCCTTTAAGAAGGCCAAGGAGGCCGGATTAATCGCGGTCGCTCACCGCTGCATAAAACAGGAGCACGAGAGGCTTATTGAGTGATAGTTCCAAATGTTTAAAAGCTGGTTTCTCAATTTTTAACCATGCCTGAGGAGATAGTTGCCATATATCGGGGCGATGTGATAATCCCCCTAAGAAAGCTGAACATACCCCCGGGTTCTCGGATTAGGATACTGATTGA
>NZ_JALUFF010000070.1:0-296 GCF_027052235.1 Thermococcus sp. | reverse complement strand
GAGATACTCCTTTTGGAACTTCCTTTTACCAATTACATAGGAAAGAAGCTCCGTCCTGTGCTGGTTATCAGCTCCAATGAGTTGAAAAGAATAAGTGACGACTTAATAGTGCTCAAAATAACGGGAAGTCCGCATTTTAGGGAATTCCAAGTTGAACTCGAACAAAAAGACCTCCTTAGGGGTAAGCTCAAGAAAAAGAGCTTCATAGACTGTTCTTCCGTTTTTACGGTAGAGAAATCACTCGTTATCAAAAGCATTGGGGAGATTAGACCTGTGAAAATTGATGAGGTCAAAGA
>NZ_JALUFF010000069.1 GCF_027052235.1 Thermococcus sp. | reverse complement strand
CTTAAGCTGGTTCTCCAGTCCGTTGTACTTCTCCTGGCTCACTCCCTTGGGAGCGAGGCCGTAGCCGATGAGGCCCCCAACGAGAAGCCCCACCAGAAGGAATCCCCAAACTTTCCCATCCATCTTTAACATCTCCTTCGTTATGTAACATTATGTCCTCAGTATATAAAAGCATTCTTTATGATTGACACAAAAATTGGGTGTAAATTGGGTATAAATGTTACATAAATGGAAACCCTTAAATAAGATGGAAGCGAAAGGTTAGCGGTGATCCTCAGTGACGTCGAAAAAGCTTGGCATCGTTGCCATCCTCTTGGTGGTGGTTTTTCTCGGAGGATGCATAGGTTCATCAACGGGGAAATACGGGACTACTGCATCGTCGTCCACCTCCGCAGTCACATCAACGAGCACATCAACTAGTTCTTCCGTCGCAACGAGCTCTTCCCCGGTCCTGAGCCCGTGGAAGGCCGATGGGGTAATAGAGAAGAACGAATACCCGCATGAGCTCTCCCTTGCCGGCGGTAAGTTCACGGTCTACTGGAGGAACGATGACGAATACCTCTACATGGCCCTCAAGGGGAAGACAACCGGATGGGTGGCAATCGGCTTCGAGCCGAGCACGGCGATGAAGGACGCCGACATGATAATAGGCTGGGTCAAGGACGGAAAGGCAACGGTTGTCGATGCCTACTCGACCGGCCTCTACGGGCCACATCCACCGGATGAGAAGCTCGGCGGGAGCAACGACATCCTTGAGTACTCCGGAAAGGAGGAGAACGGCTACACAGTGATAGAGTTCAAGCGGAAGCTAAACACGGGCGACAAGTACGACAAGGCCTTCAAGCCGGGGCAGGAGATTAAGTTCATCTTCGCGATGGCAGATGCCGATGACTTCACGGCGAAGCACAACGTTGCAAAAGGTTCAGGTAAGCTAAAGCTCGACGGGTGATAGAATGCTCCCATACCAGATTCACGCGACGGTTAACTCCCTCGCCTTGCTCTCTTTCCTTGTTGGGATTTATTACGCGAGGAAGCACAGGCTTAAACTCCACCACGCGGCGGTCTACACGGGAGCAGGCCTCTTAACCTTAGGGGTTGCCTACATGCTCTACACCGTCGGTGGTGTTCCGTCAAGCCACGGAAGGTTCGGGCTGTTCACTTACTTCGTCGTCCTGACGGCCCTCGCGACGGGCTTTCTCTTCAGGGGGAGAAGGCTGAAGAGAAAACACCACAGGTTCACTACGGGTCTGGCCATAGCCCTCCTCGTGGTCGAGCTCATCTACGGCCTCTCGCTGGTTACTTAGAAATGAAAACAAAGATGCTGTTAGCTAAGGTAAAGAACCGCCAAGGTTATCACGTAGAGCAACATCACGCTCCTGAAGACGCTCCAGCCGAGCCTCTTTATGTCATCTATTTTTGCCACGTAAGTGGTGTCCCTGAGGTTCAGGATTAGCCTGGCGGTTGGTTCTATCAGCGCTAAGATAAGGTAGGAGTTGTAGAGAACCACGAGAAAGGCCGGAAGCCACGCTATAAGTGGGTACTTCTTCGGGAACTTCCTGAATGCCAGCTTGGTCTCAACATAGGCAGCTCCAATCGCCTCGTAATAAGCTAAGAGGAACCAGAAGACGAGGACATCGTAGCTGAAGGGTTTTCCAGCAACGGCCGGGGCGAACAAAGCTGGTACCGCCGGGAGAAAGTTGCCGAGGGCATAGGTTAACGGGTTCTTCCAGCCCTTAATCCTTGAGAAGGCGAAGTGGAGCGCGAACAGGACTGCCACAATTGTGAGCGGAACCAGTAGGGGGTTCTTAGGGGATGGCTTGAGCGCTTCCCCCCCGAACCAGTAGATAGCAGGGAGGATGTATGCCAAACCGTTGAGGCCCAGAGTGAAGGCCATGCCCCCAAGTCTCCACGCCCTGTAGGAGTCAAAGGCGTAATCGAAGGTGAAGAACGTAACCAGCGCGACGGTAATGCCAACTACCCAGCCCCTCCAGTCGGCGTGGGCAAGGATTAGACCGCCTATCATCGAGAGGATTATCGTTCCACCCGCTCCGGGCTCCCTTGGGACTTTAAAAACCCTCATCCGAGCTCCCTCCTGACTTCATTTCTTATCGGTTTTAGAGCAAGGGTGTATTTTTTAAGTCTCTCAAAGAACCTCTCAACCCTCTCACGGTATTTCTCGTCCCTCAGCTCGTCTCCCTCAAAGAGCTCGCCGACGTTGTAAAAGAGCACCCATGAAATGGGCAACATTCTGTAGTTCGTTGCGAGGAGTTTGAGCTCCTGGAGGAGTCTCGCTCCCCCGGTGACGCTCGACACCGTGGCAATGCCAACGGGAAGTGCCTCGTACTCCTCAAAGAGTGTATCCAAGAGAAGTTTAAGCTCGCCCGGAAACCCTCCGTTGTACTCGGGGGCAACGATGACAAGAGAATCAGCCTCGAGAATCTTTTTTCGATACCTTTCCACCTCTGGCGGGACCTTCCATCGGTGGGTGTGGCAGAGCGGGTAATCTCTAACGTCTATCATTTCACTCTCAAAGCCCAGTTTCCCTGCCTTCCTCGTGAGGTACCTTGCAACTTTCTCGCTTTCCCTTCCTTCTCTTCCCGTTCCAAGGATTATCTTAACCTTCATAGAGACACCGAGAAGAATAAGTCCGGACGTTTTAAAGCCTTATTGGACAGAGATGGGAAGGGAATAGGCTTTTAATTTCTTCGAACAATCCAACGTCATGAAGTGGAAGGTAGCTCTCTCCATCCTATGGGTTATGCTCTTTGTTGCCACTCCACTGGCTTACGCCATCGGTTCCCTCTGCGGTCCCCACTCAGTCCTCGCGCCGGACGAGTACTGCACGTTTTATCCCCTTGTCAAAACTGGCGAAGACGACGCGATTATAGACCTCTCCTGGGACGCCCTTGGCCCGGGGATGTCCGGCCTGCCGACTCCAAGTATGGTCGGTGACTACTACTTTTACTTCAAGGACGGGAGGCTCTACTATCTCGGGAACTCAACCGGAGCGTATGACCTGCTCTACGTCTTCCACGACGGTCTCTGGTACCTGAGCGATGGGAGGGTGATTTATCCCGAAAAGCCCTGCATTGTGGAAAACGTCACGATTCCCAAGGACATCAGAGGGGAGCTGTGCCCCTGCTCCAACGTCTCAATCAAATCGAAATCCTATCCCGTGATTCTGAACGGCTCCACGCTTCAAATCGTCGGGATAATTTCAGCAAGTTCAATTGAACTGCCCCCTCTAAAGAATCCGACTTACACGATAGAGCTACCTGAGAACCTGTCTATTAATCTTCCCCCAAACGTCACCTTGAGGGCGGTCCCTCTCGGTGGAGGCTTTCTAATCTACACCCACCCGACGAGATTCGATACTCCCCTGAACTGGAACGGGGTCAGGGTTCTCTACTACGATGGAAGAACCCTGGAAGTTCTTAACTTCACCGAGGCCTTTAAAAACAGGCTCCCCCTCTGCGAAACTCTTCCCAGAAAGAAGGGAAACGTTGTAGCCTACGAATTTGTGCTTGGAACAGTGCTGTTAGGCCTGATAATATGGAAAATAAGGGAAATCATGCGAAGGTAACGCTCCTGTCCTTGAGGGAGCGGTTGAGCAGGTCGGCGTGCTCCAGAGTGACCTGGTACTCCGCGAGCTTCTCAAGCTTGATATCACTGCCATCGAGGAGTATCTTGTTGACGTAGACCTTTCCCTCGTCGAAGCCGACTGTGTAGACGAAGAGGTCCTTCTTGCTCAGGTACTCCCTTACCTTTTCGTCCTCCAGAGCCTTGGCGAGGCCGCCAGCGGCGAATATCCTGACGTGAACTACGAACGCTCCCGGAACGTCCTTCTCGGCGAACTGCTTAAGGGTCTCGACGAATATCTCCTTAGTCTCTTCTATCGGCGTCTCACCGCCGAACTGGAGGACGGTGACCTGTGGAGCGAAGGCCTTAACGCGCTCCGCTATCTCTGCCTCCTTGCCCTTCTCTGCCAGGAAGTGGTAGGTAACACCTCCGCTGAGGGTTATGAAGGTCGCCTCGGTGGCGGTGGCTATGCTGGAGCAGATTATGTTCTTACTGGCCACAACCGCGACCTTGTTGAGTCCGAGGTCTGCCAAAGCCTTTCCGACTAGCCTTCCGGTCAAGGCTCTAAGGTAAATCTCCTCCTCGAAGGTTGTCTTCGCCATTTCACATCACCTCCTTACCCACTTTTGTGGGTTTGTTCTCGATTATGACCAGTGATGTTGGGAGATATAACTTTTTCGGTTGCCCTAATGAACTTTTGTCAGCCGAATAAAAGCCCTTGCTGCCACCGTGACAAAATTTTGTAGGGATTCGGGGTCTTTTTCTTGACTATTTGACACCTCAAATCTGGGCAATTGGCATAATGTCAATCACCGTCGGTGATACACCCAAAATGACAGGGGAACTTTTGAGTTCGATAGATAAACTTATAAGGTTCGAAAACAAAAAGCCAGTGAGGTGGTGTTAATGCTGAGTGAAAAAATGCTGAAGGCCCTGAACGAACAGCTCAACAAGGAGCTCTTCTCGGCCTACTTCTACTTCGGGATAGCGGCCTACTTTAGAGAGAGAAGCCTCGACGGCTTCGCGAGCTGGATGGAGGCTCAGGCGGAGGAGGAACTCGGGCACGCCCTCAGGATATACGACTACATCTTTGACAGGGGTGGAAAGGTCGAGCTCGAGAGGATAGAGAAGCCGAAGCAGGAGTTTGAGAGCCCGCTCAAGGCCTTTGAGGCCGTCTACCTCCACGAGGTTGGAGTTACCCAGTCGATCTTCAAGCTGGTTGAGCTTGCCAAGGAGGAGAACGACCACGCGACCTACAACTTCCTCCAGTGGTTCGTGGAAGAGCAGGTTGAGGAAGAGGCGAGCACGAAGGCAATCGTTGACAAGCTCAAGATAATCGGCGACAGCCCGCAGGGTCTATTCATGCTCGACAGGGAGCTTGGAGCGAGGAGTGCACAGCTCAGAAACATTCTGACCCAGAAGGCCTGATTTCTTTATTTTTGGAGGTTCCCCCATGAGGGTTCTCCTCCTCGGAGGGACCGGCTTCATAGGTGGTTATGTTCTCAGGGAGCTTCTTAAGAGGGGGCACGAGGTCTTTGTCCCGACGAGGAGGGATTTAAAACTCGGTAGAGCTGAGACGATAAAGGTCTCGGGAAGGCCGGAGGAGTATGCCCGGCTTGTGGAAAAGCTGGGCCCGGATGCCGTCGTCAACCTCATCGGCGTCCTGAGGGGGGACTACTCCCTCCACTACAAAATCCCCGGGGCTCTCTCTAAAGTTATCGAAGGAACTGGAGTGGGGCTCGTCCACGTGAGCGCCCTCGGAGCCGATGAAAGCTCACCCGTGGAATACTTCAGGAGCAAGGCCCTCGGCGAGCGGGAAGTTCGAAGGCTTGAGAAATACGCAATTGTAAGACCCTCCCTCGTTCTCGGGCCGGGACAGAGGCTTTTCAAAGAGGTTCTCCGCTGGAGGGTTTTTCCAGACCTGAAGACCCGCGTTCAGCCCGTTGATGTGAGGGATTTGGCGAAACTCCTCGCGGATATGCTTGAGGAGAGCGGAAAGCACGAGGTCAACGTCTGCGGAGCGGGGGTGGTTCCCCTCGGCTGGCTCGTCCGGGAGGTCGCGAGGAGGGCTGGAAAGAGGGTTTACCTGCTCCCCTTTCCGGAGTTCATCTTAAAGATGGCTGGGAAACTGAATAACTCCCTTCTAATGGCCTTAACTCCCAACGTCTGCCCGGAAAAGGGAAGCGTTATCTTTGACAGACCGTTTGAGGAGTCCATAACCTTCACCGCGGAGGGTCTCCGGTGAGCTACGAGCTGGCGAGCCACGTCTACGAGCCCGTGAACACGCTCCTTGAGGTGCCCACGGGCATAAGGAGGGCCAGAAAAGAACTGATTGGAAAAGCCAGGGGGAGGGTTATTGAGCTGGGCGTTGGAACCGGGCTGAACCTTCCCCTTTACCCTGAGGACACGGAGGTCATCGGCGTTGACATCAGCGAGAAGATGCTTGAGAAAGCCCGGAGGAAAAAGAGCAGAGCCAAGGTCGAGCTTATCATAGCCGACGCCCGCTCCATCCCGTTTCCAGATAAAAGCTTCGACACGGCCGTCTCAACCTTCTTCCTCTGCGTTGTGCCGGAAAAGGAGAGGGTTTTGAGCGAGATAAGGCGCGTTTTAAGACCGGATGGCCGTCTCCTAGCGATGGAGTGCTCTCTACCAAAAAATCCCGTTTTCAGAGCCTTTTTAAGTGGATTGAGCGTGCTGACGAGTAGAATAACCGGAACGGACTTCAGGGTGGACGTTGGAAACCTCCTGAGGAAGAACGGCTTCGAAATCATCGAGGAGAAAGCCCTTGTCAATGGCTCCGTTAGGCTTTTGGTAGCTAAACCTTCTGCAGAACCATAACGAAGGCTATCCTCGGGAAGCACCATCTAAGGAGGAGCCTCTCAAAGCCGAACTTACGGAGCTCATGGGAAAGCTCTTCTGGAGAAGGAAACACCCTGATTGAGCGCCAGAGGTGGTTATAAGCTTCCCTGTTACCCGTAAGAAGTCCTCCAATGAAAGGGACAACCGTCTTGGTGTAAAGCCAAGCGAGCTTTCCCAGAAAGTCATTGTTCCGTGAAAACTCCAAAATCAGTAAAAGGCCGTTCTCCTTCAGAACGCGGTGAATTTCCTCTATAGCTTTCTCCCTGTCGGAGAAGTTCCTTAACCCAAAGGCGATGCTCACTAAGTCAAAGCTTTCACTTGGAAACGGAATCTCCTCAGCGTTTCCCACCTTAAGCTGGGCAAAGGGAACTTTTTTCTTCGCTATTTCGAGCATTCGCTCACTGCAGTCCAGACCGTAGAACTCCGCCGTGATGTTCCTTTTCTCAAGCCTCTTTTTCATACACCTTATCATGTCCCCGGTTCCGCAGGCAACATCCAGTATCTTTGGCCTTTCTGCATCCAGATACCCCAAGGCCATCTCGCAGGCTTTTCTCCGCCACCTTTTATCAAGACCGAGCGTTGTCAGCCTGTTCACGAGGTCGTAGCGCCCGGCTATGCCGTTAAACAGCTCCCTTACCAAGCTCCTCCCCCCGGAGAACCTTCCTAATTTTCGCGGGCCTTCCTCCGAGGACGTAAACCCTGTCCGCAACACGGAAGAGCTCCTCAAGCTGGTGCGAGACCACTAAGACAGCTTTTCCAGAATTAGCTAATTCTGTAATTATGGAAAGAAGTGATTCCTTGGAAGCTTGGTCAAGGCCAGTAAAGGGCTCATCGAGGATCAAAACGTCGAAGTCGAGGAGTAGGGCCCTCGCTATCGACGCTTTTCTCCTCGTTCCACCGCTGACCTCCTTCGGGTATTTCTCAAGGAACTCCTCTATTCCAAGCCTTCTGGAAACTTCGAGCGGGTCGCATCCTTTTCCCCTGAACTTTAAGCCGAGGCAGATGTTGTCGCGGAGCCTCTTCCAGGGGAGGAGATAGTCTTCCTGATAAACGACCGAGAGGTGTCCCCTCACCAAGACTTCTCCGGAGTCGGGCCTTTCAACTCCCGCTAGAATCTTCACGAGGGTGCTCTTTCCGGTCCCGTTCGGCCCGACGAGGCCGACTACCTCACCGCGCTTAACTTCGAGGCCTATTCCCTCCAGGATTTTCTCGCCGTTGAAGGACTTCTCAAGCCCTCTCACCAGTACCAGCGCCTCACCCATTCCTCAAGCCTCCCGAGTACGAGCTGATCGAGGGTTATCATGAGAACGATGAGAAGGAGTGCCCACGCGAAGACACCGGCCTTAATCCCGAGGTCGTAGGAGTAAACAAGCTGGTAGCCTATTCCACCTGCCGAACCGAAGGCCTCAGCAACGACGCTTATCCTCAAAGCAATGCCGAGGGCCACCCTGCTCGCGGAAACCATCTCGGGGAGCGTTCCGGGAACTATGAAGTGAAGGTAGAGCTGAAGCCTTGAGGGCCTTAGGAGGGCTATCAAAGGCCTGTACCTCTCAAGGAGCTTCTCGCTTGAGCTTATTCCTGCGGAGAGCAT